>JAJDVJ010000163.1 GCA_022826205.1 Silicimonas sp.
CGGCGGCCTTCCTGCCCGCCGCCACGGGGCCGGGGCGCATGTCCCGAGGTTTTGGATCACATGGCGCATCGCAAGGGCGTTGCTGTCACTGCGCTGGACCCCGAATTGACGACGCGGCAAGCCGCCGAGCTGCTGCAGGTATCACGGACTCACCTGGCCCAACTTCTCGACGAGGGGATGATACCCTGCCTAAAGGTCGGTTCACACGGCCGCGTCCGCGCGGAGGATGTCCTTGCCTACCGCCGCGAGACAGAGTCCCGCCGTCGCGATGCCCTCAATGAACTGACCGCTCGCGACAAGGAACTCGGCTTACAGTAAGCAATGGATCGCCTCACGGCGTTGCTTGACGCCTATGTTCTCTATCCTGCCGGCCTTCGTGACCTGCTGCTGCGTCTCGCGGACAGGTACCTTTTTGCTCAATTGTGGAGCCCCGACATCCATGCGGATTGGATCCGTAACCTCCTAGCTGACCGGCCCGATATAGACCCGGCCGTGCTGGACAGGACTCGATCAATCTTGGATCGGCACTTCCCGGATGCGCTTGTGACAGGATTCGACAATCTCGTCTCCGAATTCGACTTGCCCGACCCGGACGACCGTCATGTTCTTGCCGCAGCAATCCACGGGCGAGCGGACGTGATCGTGACAGCCAACCTGCGAGATTTCCCATCCGACAGCTTGGATTCTAACAAGATCGTTGCACAACATCCCGACACCTTTGTCGCGGACCTGTTCAACGTCGATCCCGAGACTGTACTGGCGGCCGCTCGGGAACACCGTGCAGCGCTGTGCAATCCGCAACGATCCGGGAGCGAGAATCTGTCCGCGCTCGAATGACTTGGCTTGAGCACAACCGCATCTCTGCTGCGTGATCGTAGATCCGCAATCTGAACTGCGCCGTGTCGACTAGGCGGATCTTCATTTCCAGAATTTCGCGAAACCCCTTTCCATCAGCGCGATTGCTGATTCGGTCCTGGACTCGACATGTAACGGTCCCGGCGCGTCACGGCAGGAACTTGGCGGGGTCGATCTCCAGCAGGTCAAGGGCCCGGCCCTGCAGCTCCGTCGGCTGCGCGAAGACCGGAATGCCGTGGTCGGGTCCGTCCTGAACCGTCGCCTCGTTCAGCGTCAGCGTGCCGAGGTCGGAAAGAAGCGTCGTGAAGCTGTGGACCGGCAGCCCGTCGGGGGTCCGCTTGGTGTCGGCCTTGGCCCTGGCGCTCTCCGAGACCTCGGCCTTCTCCACCGGCGAGTTCCGCCGCGCCCGCGCGCCATCCCGGTCGTCGTCCTCGAACAGGATCGGCGCCAGTCGGCGGCGCATGTGCCATTCCACGTGGTACGCGAGCATGCACAGGAACACGTGGGCGCGGACATGGTCCTCCGAGTAGACGTGGACCGGACGGATCCGCAGCCGCGAGGCCTTCATCGTGAGGAACGCGCGCTCCACGCTCGCGAGCGACTTGTACGCCTCCACGGCCTCCTCCGCGCCCAGTGACGCGGATTCCAGGCTGGTGCGGATCACGTAGATCCCGTCGAGCCTGGCCTCCGCCTCGATCCTGTCCCGGTTGCGTGCCCAGTCCATCCCGGCGTCGTGCACGGCGATGTCGAAGTGCTTCTCCATCTTGCGCCGGTTGGCCTCCCGCCCCAGGGCCTTGATGGTCCGGTCGCGGTTCGCCGGCCCCGGCTTGCCGCGCGCGGCCGCGGCGGCGATGTCGGCGAGCGTCCGTTCCGTGGCCTCCAGCAGGTCCTCCCGCTTGCGCCGCCGCTCCTCGCGCAGCCTCGGGTTCAGGCAGACCATCAGCCGCTCGCCGGGGAAGTCCGGGCCCGTGATCTCCGCCACCGCGTCGGGAACCAGCGCCTCGGGATCCAGCGGGGCCGGAACGCCCGGGCCGGCCGAGCGCAGGAGCCTGCGGATGTCCGCGGTCCTCAGGGCCGAGATCCAGTCGAGCCCCGCCGGCTCGAGATCCCCGCGGATCCGCGCCGTGGTCAGCATCCCCCGGTCGCCCACAAGCGCCACGCGCGCGATGCCGAAGCGCTTCCTGACCTTGTCCACCTGTCCCGCCACCGTGGACGGGTCCCCGGCGTTGCCGGCGAACACCTCCACCGCCACCGGGCAGCCGTCCGCGGCGCAGAGCAGCCCGTAGGTGACCTGCATCTTCCCCCTCTTGCCGTCCCGGTTGTGGCCGAAGGCGGCCAGGGGGCAGCACCGTCCCTCCAGGTAGCTGGACGAGACGTCGTACAGGATCAGCGTGTTCCCGCCCTTGAGGTGCCTGTTGGCCAGGCTCCTCTCGATCCACGGCTGGCGCTCCAGCAGCCAGTCCAGCATGTCCAGCATCTCGTTGCCGGTGACGGGGCCGAGCTTGAGCACGGCCCCGAGGCTGGTCGACGCGGTCTCGGGATCGAGGGCCCTTGCGGTGGCGAGCTTCGAGGCCGGCTCGATGATCCGCGCGACGATCGCCGCCACGGCGAGATCCCGTTCGCGGCCCGGCACCCGGTGCAGGACGCGGACCATGCCGATCCGGCGCAGGGTGCCGAGGGCGGCGGCGACATGGCCGTGGGGCCGGGATCGGCGGATGGCGAAGACGTCCTCGGGCCTGGCGACGGCGACGCCGCCCTCGAACAGGGCCCTGACGCCGTCGATGATGTGGGGCGGCAGCTGGGTGAGGTTGGCGAGGGTCTTCTTCCTGAGGCGTCCGTCCTCGCGCCAGGCCTTGCGGATGAGGATCGTGGGCCGGCTGCTGCGGTTCGGTATGGTCTCGAGATGGAACGACATGGAACACCGAGATGTTGTGGGTTCCGTTCATTTTGGCACAACGGGCGGCATCCTGTCAACTTACATGTAACACGAATCCCGCATCATTCCCTTCCCGGATCCCGGAATCCGGCCCTGGGCCAAGGGCTTGCACGCCTTCGGTCCCGTTTTGTTCTCCCAGAAGTTCCGTTTAGCTTTTCGGCGATTGGTCGACCGCACCGTGCGCCGATCTCTTCAATGCGGCCGTTGGCGTGCAGGTTCCAGGAAACACGCAGCAATCAGCGGCGTCGTCATGGGGCAGCTTGTCAGGAAGGATGTCGCGCCTGTGGCGTGGCGGAGTCGGGATTGTCGCCACTCCCACCGCCAATCTCCGCCAACATCGCCCTCACCTGCATGGACGCCTCCTGGCCCCGTGTCGTTAGCGTTTCGGTGTTTTCCGGGTCGTACCACTCAAGTACGGCTGCGGCGCTTTCTCGCCCTCTGAGCTGCGCATACCAACCCTGGATGTGGGGGCGTTCCCGCCAGAAGTGATCGAGTCCAAGAAGGTCGAGGCGTATCAGGTAGGGAGTGAACGCCGCATCCGCGATGGAATAGGCGTCACCCGCCAACCACGACGCCGACCCAAGTCGCGTCTCAAGATCCGCGAACAGCCTGTCGAACCGGAAGAGCGCCTTGCGAAAGGCTGCGGATTCAATGCCTTGGAAGACCACGTCCTGCAACCAGGTGCGGCTCTTTGGATTCATGTTGGCGTTGATGGCCGCCAGGAGTGTTCCCCGGTCCGTGCCACCGGCCTTGGCGATCAAATGGTGTCGGTAGGCGATGGCGTAGGTGGCGACCGATGCGGCGTGATGGATGCCGCCGTCGCCGTCGAGTTTCGCCATCCATCGCCGGGCGTCAGCACGGGAATGAGAGTCTGCCGGGCGGAGCGACGGTGCGGGAAACGCGTCCTCCAGGTATTCAAGAATGATGTTCGATTCGATGACGGCCCGGCCTTTATGAACCAGCGTCGGAACGACGGCATTCGGGTTCAGCGCGAGGTATTCGGGGCGGAATTGGTCGCCATCGAGACGGAGGAGGCGGCTTTCAAAATCCAGGGCTTTCTCGGCCAGCGCGACACGAATCTTGGCGGCGCAGACCGAAGAGTTGTGGTGATAGAGAATCAGGCCATCTTTGTTCATCGGTTCATCAGCGATGGCAAATAGAGCGCCGTGTCGGGCTCGACCACCATCAGCACGAAGAGCAACAATCCGCATCCGAGATACGGCAGGCCGGACTTCGCAACTTCGGCCATCGTTGTCCCTTTGGGCGCAACGCCGAGCATAACGAAGAGATTCAGACCGAAAGGAGGCGTGACACCGCTCATTTCCAGCGCCAACAACATGACGATACCGAACCAGATCAGATCGAATCCCTGCGCCTGGGCAATGGGAAAGAAGATCGGGATCGTCAGCATCATGATCGAGGCCTGATCCATGAACATGCCCATGAAAAGAAGGATGGCGAACATCACTACGACAACCATGACGGGAGAGAATTCCACCGCGCTGACCGCCCGGATCATGCCGGACGTCGCGCCTGAAAAAGCCAGGACCTGGGAAAAGGTCGAAGAGGCGGCGACGATCAGCAGGATCATGGTCGTGACCTTCACGGTCCCCCTGAGGGATTTGAGGATTGCAGACCAGGTGAGTCCACCGAAGGCCCAGGCGATGATCAGTACGCCCAGAACGCCGAAGGCGGCGCTTTCCGTAGGTGTTGCGACACCCAGGAGAATCAGACCGATCACCATGAATATGATCACCGACAACGGCAGGATATGGGTCACAATGACCCGGAGCTTTGTGCTGAGCGTGTGGTGTACTGGTGTGTCTTCCGGCACCGATGTCGGGTCGAGCCGGATCAATACCCAGATCAGGATCAGGTATAGAAGTGCCAGCAGTAGCCCGGGAAGGACGCCGGCGATCAGCAGTCGACCGATGTCGATCTTGGCAAGACTGCCCAGGAGTACACCGAGACCCGAGGGCGGGATCAGGATCGCCAGCCCGCCCACGCCGAGAATGGGACCCATTGCCATGTGCTTCTTGTATCCGCGGCGGCTCATCTCAGGCACGAGCAGAGAGCCAAGCATCGCTGTGTTGCCCATCGACGTGCCCGTGAGCGCGGCGAATGTCGTGCCGCCGAAAATCGTGACATAGGACAGCCGACCGCGCATGTGGCCAATTAGAGTGTCGACAGCATCGAACACCTTTTTCGCAACCCCGGCGTTGAAGAACAACTCGCCCATGAGCAAGAACAGCGGGATTGGCAGGAAGACGAAATGGGTGATCGAGACGCTGGCGTTGGCAATCACCTGGCTTACGCCCGGCATTCCCGCCAGCCAGTACATGCCGCCGAAACTCACCAGCAGAAAGGCAAAAGCCACCGGCATGGACAGGAACATCAGGAACAGTATCGCTCCCAATGCCATGCCGCCCGTGACGTACCATTCAGGCATGGCCGCGGCCGCTCGGTGCAATGAGCATCAGATTTCTCCCTCGAAAGGAGACTGACCGTCACCGCCGGGCGCGGAGAGCGATTCTCCGATCAGTAGCAGACGCGCGAATTCGACAGCGCAAAGAAAAAACCCGAATACCAGCGGAACGAAGAGTAGTGCGCGCGGGATTTCGATGGAGCGGACGTCGATCTCTCCTCTTCGCCAAAACTCAACGGCGAAGTCAGCGCTGAGCCAGGTAGCTGTCAGGCAGAGGGCAACGCAGACCACGATGAGCGCGCGTTCGAGAAACTGCCTGGCGTAGTCGGGCAGGAAGGTCACGAAACTGTCGATCCGCACATGGCCGCGCTCCCTTACCAGCCACGGCGCAGCCATCATCGTAACGTACAATAGCGAATACTCGGAAACGGCGCTGGAGAAGACCGGAGGGCGCATGCCAGCCGTGCGCATGCTGACGTCGACGACAATCAATACAAAGACTGCGCCGACAATGATGCTCGCAGCGAGTGCGAGCATCACGATCATACGGTCATAGAGGCGGATGACCTCGGCCATGCCTCGTGTGGCCCTATTCAGCGGGCAGCGCGGCGCGTAGCTGATCCCAATAAGGCGAGTTCGCCTCCTGCAGCTTGTCCCACTGCACTGATCGGGCATGCGCCACAAAGGCGGATTCGGCTTTCGGGCTCATCCTGAAGGACTTCACGCCCGCAGCAGCCACCTCGACATCCTCTTCCTTGCGCAGGTTGGCGTAGAACTCATGCGCAACTGGCTCATAAGCAAAAACCGCTTCGGAAAGTGCGGCACGTTGAGCATCGGTGAGGCTCATCCACTTGTCCTTGTTGACCCAAATCAGGTTGTCGAACTGCCAGACCGGCGGATCGATACGGTATCCAACGAACTTCTCCCAACCGTAGTCCGTGATCCCGAGACCAGGCCACGCCGCACCGTCGACCACTCCACGCTCCAAGGCGTTGTAGATATCGGGAGCGGGCACGGTCACCGTGGTGGCGCCATACTTCCCAAGCCAGGCGTTGTAAAATCCCGAAGAGCGGATCTTCACGTTGTCGAGTACCGGCAGGCCGTTTTCGTCGAGCTTCGGTTCATCGCGCAGCCAGATGTGATAGCCGACGCCGGCCGCCACCCAGCCCAGCACGTGCGCATTTGCCTTGTCTTCGTAAATCGTGTTGAGAAGCTCGGTCGCGCCGGTCTCGCGGGCCTGCATCGGTGTAATCGCTGTACCGTAGAGCGCCCGGGACTCCGGAACCGTGCCGACGTAGTATCCAGCTGCGCCAAAGAGCATGTCGAACACGCCGTTGGACAATGCCGTTAGCTGTTCTGTGGCGGGCGTCACCTCGGGGCCGCCCAAGTGGACGATTTCGATGTCGGCTGCCTTGGCAGCCTCGCTGGCATTGAAATCCTCGACGAATTGCAGCGTGCGCGCCACAGAGTACGAGCTGGTACTCCAGTTGGTCACAAGGCGCAGCGTTTCAGCAACGGCCGGTGTTAGCGGCAGCATCGCCAGCATTGCAACGATGGCCGATCTTCCGAGTATCTTTCTAGGTTTCATCGGTTTTTTTCCTGTGTGTCGATCTCCAGATGCCCGATGGAATTCGCCCGCACGTGCCTTTCTTGCAATTGTTCCTGGCCTTGCGCGGTTCTCGAGTCGTTGCCCAGTCACGTGCCGAAGTTCTCCCACGTTTCCTTGGCAACCAATTTCTGAACACGCATCAGGGCGTTTACACACCCTTTCGCACGCAAGCACCGAACCCAAGTAAGACTAGTGGGCCGATTGTGGGCAAAAATCAAGAAAATTCGCTCCTGCATCGCTCGAGTGAATTGATCTGGATCGTTCAAGAGCAAGATTTTGTGCAGTACGCGCACCGCGAATTGGCAGGACCCAGTCTTGACTTAGTAGCTTGCCGAACAACGTCGCGTGTTTGAACGGCAAGAGCGCAGAGCTTTGAAGAGCACCGCTAGGAAGCAGGCATTGGGCATCAAGCGAAAGGCACGCAAGTCGCAAACTGCCGGAGAGAAGTTCGGGATTGCCTGTCCGATCCAATTCAGGCAGGGCGCCCATGCCTGACGACGTCACTGGAGCAATCTTCAAACTGGAATGCCTGACGCCACTCGAGTCGCTGGTGAGGTTCATTTACGTGAAGAGGTTTCTTGTCACCGCGTGATTGGCCTGCCGCATGCCCTTGGCTGCATACCTTTTCACTGCCCCCGGTCGGTGTGGAAATTCGAGCGACGCGCGAGTTCCGGCACAAGACCACACGTCCGAACGATTGCCTGCAGGCGAGATGCCCTTGTCAAAAGGCGCAAACCCGGGTTCAAAGGCGCATGACCACGAACTACGATGCCATCATCGTAGGTGGCGGCCATAACGGACTGACTTGCGGTGCCTATCTGGCCAAAGCTGGACTGAGGACGTTAGTCCTGGAACGCCGCCACATCGTCGGAGGTGCGGCGGCGACCGAAGAATTCCACCCTGGTTTCCGCGCCTCGACGTTCAGTTACATCATGGGGCACATGCACCCTAAGGTGATCCGCGAGCTGGAGTTGGAACGTCATGGGCTCAAGCACCTGAAAGTCCCTGAAGTCGTGCACCCACTGGATGGCGATGACAGCATAATCTGGTCGACGGACGTAAAGGTCTCCCAGTCCGAGATCGCACGGTTTTCAAAAAGAGACGCGGAGATTTACCCAAGATTCTTCGAGGACATGTCGCGCACGATCCAGATCATGCGCCGGCTGCTTCTCGAAACGCCGATTGACCCGGGCGACCGTAGTTTGGCCGGCCTGAAGGACCTGGCCCGGTTCGCGTGGCGTTACCGAGGCGTCCATCGAGAGTTCTACGAGATATTCGACTCCCTCACCATGAGTGCCTATGACTTTCTGTCACGCTGGTTTGAAAGTGAAGAGGTGAAGGTCCTTTTCGGCTACTGGGCGGCGATCGGTTTCTTCAGGGGGGTTCACACTCCGGGCACTGCATATTCGATCATGTTCCACCTTTGCGGCGAAAACGGGCTTGGGTTTTCCAAGGGCGGAATGGGGGCAATTTCCGAGGCCATTGCGGCATCAGGCCGAAATCACGGAATGGAGATCATCACCGAAGCGGCCGTCGATAGGATCGTGACCAAGGACGGCCGCACGACGGGTGTCATCACCACCGATGGCCGCGAGTTCAGCGCCCGGCTGGTCGTTTCCAATGTTGCAGCCCCCGTCACCTTTGGCCGCATGGTGCCCCGCGAAGAACTGCCTGAGGAGTTCATGGATGCAATCGACGGTTGGCACGGCGATGGCGAGGCGTTCAAGATAAACGTGGCGGTCGACCGACTGCCGGTCTATCGCGGTTTCACTCCAGGGCAGGCCGGCGTGGAATACCCCTCCTATGCCCATGTTTGCCCTTCCATCGACTACATGGAACGCGCCTTCGATGATTCCCGAAGGGGCTGGTATTCTGAAAGACCTTTCATCTCGCCCATAGTTCCGAGCTACATCGACGAAACCCTTGCGCCGGAAGGGAAACACGTTGTCCTGCTGTCTGGTGGACATGCACCATACGAGTTGAAAGACGGCGAATGGGCACTGGAACGTGACAACGTTGTGAAGAACGTCTTTGCCGTCATGGACGAGTTCGCACCAGGATTCAGCGACAGCGTGCTTGGGTATTCGCTCTACCTTCCCACCGACTTCGAAAAGGTGCTGGGCATGCCTCGCGGACACGAACTGCACGGCGACGTCTCGCTTGACCAGCTATTTTTCAAGCGGCCGGCACCACATTTTGCCAACTACCGCAGTCCAATCCGCGGGCTCTATCAATGCGGTTCCTCCACGCATCCAGGTGGTTCGGTCTCTGCTGTTCCCGGTCACAATGCCGCGCGCGAAATACTCAAAGATCAAGTTCGGCTGAAATGAGCGCCACTCGCAACCCTGATGCCATCATGACCGGAATGGGGCATGCCGGACTGACCGGTGGCACCGATCCGGGTTGGCGTGTCGTTTGACACGGACCACAACGCCGCGATCAACGTCCTGCAAAATGCCGTCGGGGCGTCGTGGTTCGCAGCAGACTAAATGTGGCCGGTTACGGCGAGCGTGCCTGCGGAAGTGTCGATCTCGCAAAGCCAGATTGTTGCACGACCGGAAATGTCGGCAAATCCATGCCCTGCCAGGTCCGAAAACCGCGACGGATCCAGACATGTTGAGTTTGACAGCCAACACACGCCCGCGCATGGCCTCCATCTGAAGACGCACGTCGCCCCCGCCTGAACTGCCAATCCTGTCTCCGCTCGCGAATTCGGAGTTGAGCAGCCATGTCCAGAAACCCCAAAATTGCCGGAAGCGCCACAAGGCAACAACACCAGGCCGCAGAAGCATGTGCCGTGCGGACCTTTCCAGGGTCGACGCGCTGTCAAGTCACGTGGCAAAGAGCGCATCGGTGACGTGCAACAAAGAAATTGCATAGGACCCGTGTGCAGCCAAAGGAAACTGAACAGATTTGCCTCGGACGGGACGCGCTAGGAGGCACCGCACGTCCAGGACTGATGGCCGTCGACTGCAGGGCGCCAGACCGATGGCATGCGTGCCGAGCAAAACTTGCGACAGTCCAATGCTTGACGAGTACCGGATCGGCGGATTTGTTCTCGGTCCATGAAAGAACTCGACATTGAATTCGTGAGGTCACAGTTCCCGGCGTTTTCCGAGCCGTCGTTGCAAGGCCAGGCATTCTTCGAGAACGCCGGCGGATCATGGACTTGCCGGTTCGTGACGCAGCGTCTGGAGCGATTCTATCGCGAAAGGAAGGTCCAGCCCTATGGCCCGTTCGAGGCAAGCAGGCTGGCGGGCGAGGAAATGGATGAGGCGCGAACGCGGCTCGCTGACATACTCGGGGTTGAAGCGGATGAAGTGAGCTTCGGTCCGTCGACGACTCAAAACGCATATGTTTTGGCGCAGGCGTTTCGTGCGTGGTTGCCCGAGGGTGCGGCCATAGTCGTGACCGACCAGGATCACGAGGCCAACTCGGGGCCATGGCGGCGGCTTGAGGCGTCCGGGATCAAGATCCGAGAATGGCGCGTCGACCCGAGCACCGGACATCTGGATCCTTGCGCGCTGGAGCCGCTGCTGGATGGCGCCGCGCTTCTCTGCTTGCCGCATTGCTCGAACGTTGTCGGCGAGATCAACGATGTCGCAGCCATTGCAGGCATGGCGCACGCCGCTGGAGCGGTCGTTTGCGTAGACGGCGTTTCCTATGCGCCGCACGGGTTTCCGGATGTCGGGGCGTTGGGCGCGGACATCTACCTGTTCTCGGCATACAAGACCTACGGACCGCATCAGGGCATCATGGTGATGTGCCGTGAGTTGGGCGAGGCTTTGCCGAACCAGGGACACTTCTTCAATGACAAGGACCTGACAAAACGGTTTGTGCCGGCAGGACCGGATCATGCCCAGGTTGCAGCTTGCGCAGGGTTGGCGGATTACGTTGATGCGCTGTTCGAATCGATGGGAGGCGGGACGCTTGGGCCGACCGGGCGCGCGCGTGTCGTGCACGATGCCATGCGGACTCGGGAGGTGGCGCTGCTGCAACCGCTGCTTGAGTTCCTCGTTGGGCGGAACAATGTGCGCCTCATAGGACCTGGCGATGCCCGGAATCGGGCACCGACAGTTGGGGTCCTTGCGGACCGGCCCGGCGAGGATGTCGCGGCCGCGCTTGCGCCAATGGGCATCATGGCGGGCGGGGGGGACTTCTACGCGGTCCGGCCGCTGCAAGCCATGGGCATTGACCCTGCCCACGGCGTCCTACGGTTGAGCTTCACGCATTACACCAGCGAAGACGAGATCTCGCAGTTGATCACTGCGCTTGATCGCGTGCTGTAGTCGGCTCATTGCCGACACGTTCAATCAAATTCGCCCCGATAGTCCCGACCGGAATCGCTCTCGGGTCGCATAGCTGCTGGTTCGGCAATCGGTTGGGCGATCTACGCAATGCGGGATGCGACAAGGCCATAATCTGTAGTGCGAACGGTCCGGGCAAGGCGCCCCGGATGTGTCTTGCAAGTCCCACATCCCTCCTGTGGACGATTGCAGGATCAGAAGTTGCCTTGAAAGGGACTTTGGTCCTTTCGAGGTCGGTTGAGTCGGCCGGTTTGCGAATCGCCCAGGACATGTTGTGATCGCCGCCCGCAATCGAGTCGCTTTCGAATGCGTGAATTACTTGAACGCTGGTGGAGGAGATATGCATGATCCTGTGATCTGGTGGGTGCGGAAGGATCTTCGTCTTTCGGACAATCCTGCGCTTGCGTCGGCCCTTGAGGCAGGAGGTCCGGTGATTCCGGTCTTCATCTTGGACGAAGTGTTCGAAACCTATGGTGCCGCGCCGCTCTGGCGGTTCGGGTTGGGTGTCGAGGAATTTGCGAAGTCGCTGAATGCCGCAGGCTCCCGGCTGATCTGCCATCGCGGGTCCGCGACGGATGTGTTGCTGAACGTCGCGTCCGAGACCGGAGCCAGGGCGGTCCGGTGGAGCAGGGCGTACGATGCACCGCAGCTTGTTCGCGACAAGGCCGTGAAGGCCGCCCTGCAGACTGCTGGCATTGACGGAGCAAGCGTTGCGGGAAACGTCCTGTTCGAACCATGGTCGGTTCAGACGAAGGCCGGTGCGCACTTCCAGGTCTATTCGCCGTTTTGGCGCGCCGTCGGAGGCATCGATGTGGATTCTCCGATGTCCCGCCCCGGGCGACTGCCCGCGCCTGCGACCTGGCCGGCGAGTGAAGATGTTGCGGGCTGGGGCCTTGCGCGGCCGCTGCGACGAGGTGCGTCAATCGTTGCCCGGCACGTGACGATTGGCGAGGACGCCGCCCGGGACCGGCTGGAGTCCTTCGCCGAGGAGAGAATGGACAATTACGGCGAGCGACGGGATTATCTTGCGGAGCCGGCAACATCCCGTCTTTCAGAACATCTGGCATGGGGCGAGATCAGCCCTGCCACGTGCTGGCACTCAGCAGCGCGGCTTGCCCGGGAAGGCAGGCTTGGAGCGGTCTCCTTCCTGAAGGAACTCGCGTGGCGCGAGTTTGCGTATCACCTTGCCTGGCACACGCCATGGATTCTGGACCGCAACTGGCGGGAAGAGTGGGACCAATTCCCCTGGTCCGACGATGAAGGCACGACCGACGTGCGAGCGTGGCGGCAGGGGCGAACCGGCGTGCGCCTTGTCGATGCGGCGATGCGGGAACTCTACGTCACCGGATACATGCACAACCGTGCCCGCATGATCGTGGCGAGTTTCCTGACGAAGCACCTGATGACGCATTGGCGGGTGGGGCAACGCTGGTTCGAGGAGTGCCTGACCGACTGGGACCCGGCCTCGAATGCCATGGGATGGCAGTGGACGGCGGGAAGCGGGCCGGATGCGGCGCCCTACTTTCGGGTGTTCAATCCGGATGCACAGCAGAAGAAATTCGATCGGGACGGCGCCTATGTCCGTCGCTGGATCGCGGAAGGCGAGGCAACCCCGTCGGCGACCGCTCAGTCTTACTTTGATGCAGTTCCGGAAAGCTGGGGGCTGTCGCCGACGGATGCCTATCCCGAGCCGGTGGTGGACCTGGCAGAGGGTCGCGCTCGCGCGCTCGCGGCCTACAAGTCCCGGTCGTTCTGAACGACGAACCGCGAAAATGCGCATGGGCGGTCGGCGCGGGCTTGTCCGAATCGCACCAGTCGCGACAGCCCGGCCAATGCTCAAATCACCCGGTTCGCATGCATGTTCCTCAGCGTGCACTATGCAGGCAGTGCGTGTTGATCGCGTGACTGATTCGGCTGATTTCAGATGCCTTTTCCATATTTCTTGGGAATTCATGGGAAAATTCTTGGGAGCATATATAGCGTTTCTTGGAAAGAAATTGACCAAGAGTAACAAGATTTAGATACAAATTGGCAAGAGTAAGTTCAAACTTCCGCAGTTATTGAAAAAATGTGCTTGCATTCCATGCTTTCCCATGTAGTATTTCCGATACCGGAACGAGCGGGACGGAAATCGGGACGAATCGATCCCGGAAACGAGGCAAGAGGTTTCATACAGGCTCCCCTCATCCGAGACGAAAGATCCGGCGCGCGGGCGAGCAGACATCCCCCCAGGTGGCGCGCGCAGCTGGACCTTCCCGGGAACGGGACGAGGGCGGCGGATCGGATACTCTGGCAGCAATCCGATCCGCCGTTCTCCGTGTGAGGGACCGGAACAGGAGGCTCTGCGGGACAGTGGTTCGGAGATTCAGAGGCGAGGGCGTCCAGAAGGTGGACACCAAGGGGCGGGTCTCGATTCCCGCCAGCTATCGAACCGTGCTGCGCGACGGCGATCCGAACTGGTCGGAAGGCAAGATGCCCGAATTCGTCCTTGTATACGGCGACAGCCGACGGGACTTCCTTGAGTGCTTCACGGTCGATGCGGCGAACGAGGTGGACGAGCGGATCAGCCGGATGCCGCGCGGATCCCGAAGGCGTCGCGCCTTGGAGCGTCTATTCAACGGCCAGTCACTGTCCGCCTCGGTCGACGAGACGGGGCGCATCGTGCTGCCTCTCAAGCAACGTCAGAAAATAAGCATCGAGGACAAGGCCTACTTCGTGGCGATGGGGGATACGTTCCAGATCTGGAAGCCCGAATCCTACATGGCGTCGGAGGCCCCGATTGACGAGTTGCTGGACACAATGCCGGAAGGCGCTGACATCTGGACCCTTCTGGAAGACGGTGAAGGCGACTAGGCGATGTCCGCCGCCGCCTGCGAGGCCGCCGGGCCGCCGCACGTTCCCGTTCTCCTTGACGCCATCCTGACCATGTGTGCGCCCGTGCGCGGCGTTTGGCTCGACGGAACCTTTGGAGCGGGGGGACATTCCCGGGGCCTGCTCGATGCAGGCGCGGATCGGGTGATCGCAATGGATCGTGATCCGAACGTGTTTGAGATGGCTGAGGACTGGGCGGGAGCCTATGGCAACCGGCTGGATCTCGTCGAGGGAACGTTTTCCGAACTGGATCGTCATGTGAATCTGGATCTGGACGGCGTAGTCCTGGATCTGGGCGTGTCTTCCATGCAGCTCGATCAGGCAGAGCGAGGCTTCTCGTTCCTGGTGGACGGACCGCTGGACATGAGAATGAGTGGTTCTGGCAGGAGTGCTGCCGACATCGTTGGAGGAGTGAGCGAAACGGTGCTCGCGGACATCCTCTTTCACTATGGAGAGGAACGGGCGGCGCGCTCGATAGCACGTGCCATCGTCAATCAGCGGAAGGACGCGCCGATCAAGACGACGCAAGCTCTTGCAAAGACCATCGAGGCTGTCCTGCCACGGCGGAAGCCGGGTGCAAGCCACCCGGCAACACGCACGTTTCAGGCCCTAAGGATCGCAGTGAATGACGAATTCACGCAATTGGCTTCCGGGCTGGAGTCCGCCGAACGGGCACTTCGACCCGGCGGCTGGCTTGCCGTGGTGAGTTTCCATTCGCTCGAGGACCGGGTCGTGAAACGATTCTTCCAAGAGCGTTCTGGCCGAGGAGGTCGAGCAAGTCGGCACCAGCCAGAAGGTCCGGCGCGGGAGCCGTGCTTTGTTGCCCGCAACAAGGCGGTCTTTCCATCTGCGGCAGAGGTGGCACGCAACCCGCGTGCGCGGTCTGCAAGGTTGCGGCTCGGTCGGCGCACGGAAGCGTCAGCCACTCCCGCAGACCGGTCGCGGCTGGGGCTGCCAAGGGAGATATTGCCGTGAAGACGCTCTTCTATCTTGTCACCGCAACCGCGGTCCTGGCGTTGGCGGTCTGGGCGTATCGTCAGAACTACGAAACCCAGGCGCGCTTGAAGGAAGTGGACGGGTTGCACGCGGAAATCGCAAACTTGCGCGGGCGGGCGTCGATGTTGCGTGCCGAATGGGCGTACCTGAACAAGCCTGAGCGGCTGGAAGATCTCGCGACCCAGAACTTTGACCGGCTGCGGCTTCTGGAACTTGGTCCAGGCAATTTCCGGCGGATCGATCAGATTCCGTACCCGGAAGCGCCAGCCCTCGCGGTCTCGCTTGATGGAGGCGACGAATGACCAGAATTCCGCTTCGGCCATTGGCCCGGATCCTTGCGGCGCGCCAAACGGGCGAAAATCCGGATGAGATCGAGCGCGACAACCTCGCAGCGCGCCATGAGGCTGGCCGCGACGGCCTGCGCGAGCGTGCCGAGGGCCGTCTTCTGGCGCTAGGCTTGGTTTTCCTGGTCGCGTTCTTGACTGTCGGCGTAAAGATGGCGGTTCTGGCCACGTCGGATCCAGCCGAGCCGAAGGCGGCGGCGAGCGGCACGCAGATCGTTGCCTCGCGCGCGGACATTACCGACCGGAACGGACGCATTCTCGCGACCAACCTGTCGACACATTCCGTCTATGCCCAGCCGCAGCACCTTGTCAGTCCGGACGTTGCCGCACGGGAACTGGCGAGGATCTTTCCCAGTCTCGACGAGGAACGCTTGCAGCGTCAGTTCACCGGGTCAAAGAAATTCCTTTGGATCAAGCGCCGGATCAGCCCCGAGCAGCAGGATGCAGTCCAGGACATTGGCGAACCCGGTCTCCTCTTCGGGCCGAGGGAGATGAGGCTGTATCCAAACGGGCGGCTTGCCGCGCATGTGCTGGGCGGGGCGAGCTTTGGCCGCGAGGGAGTGAGCGCGGCCGAACTCGTCGGCGTTGCTGGCATCGAAAAGGCGCTGGATGACGAGTTGCGTGATCCCGGTCGCGGCGACGTGCCATTGATCCTGTCGCTGGACTTGACCGTCCAGGCCGCTGTCGAGCACGTGCTTGAAGGCGGGATGCGCGTACTGAATGCCAAGGGCGCGACCGCCGTCCTGATGGATGCCCGAAACGGGGAGATCCTGAGCCTCGTCAGCCTTCCGGACTTCGATCCGAACGACAGGCCGTCGCATGTGGCGGCGGGAGAGCCGTCTGACAATCCGCTCTTCAACCGTGCCGCGCAGGGCGTCTACGAGCTGGGCTCGACCTTCAAGGTCTTCGCGGCGGCCCAAGGCCTTGATGAGCAACTGGTCGCCCGTGACACCTTGATCGACACCAGGGGTCCGCTCAGATGGGGCCGGTATTCGATCAATGACTTTCGAAACTACGGCCCGACCCTGAGCGTCGAGGATGTCGTCGTCAAATCCTCGAACATCGGAACCGCCCGGATCGCCATGATGATCGGGGAGGAGCGGCAAAAGGAGTTCCTTGAACGTCTCGGCCTGTTCTCGCCCGTGCCGCTCGAACTGGTCGAGGCGCGAACTGCACGGCCGCTCGTACCTAGGAACTGGTCAGAAATTCATACGATCACAGTGTCTTACGGCCATGGAATCTCGGTTTCGCCGCTGCATCTTGCTGCGGCATATGCGTCGATTCTGAATGGAGGCACGAAAGTCGTGCCGACACTCGTCAAGGGAGCAGAGCCTACCGGCGAGCGGGTCGTGAGCGCCGAGACGTCGAGGCACATGCGGGAAATCCTTCGACTGGTCGTGACAAGAGGGACGGCGAGACAGGCGGAGGTCGCCGGATATCACGTTGCGGGCAAGACAGGGACAGCAGACAAGCCGAAGCCCCGAGGCGGATATTATGACGACAAGGTCATTGCCACGTTTGCGGGCGTTTTTCCGGCCAATGATCCAAGGTACGTGCTTGTTGTCGTTCTAGACGAGCCAGTCGAAACCAGCGGTCCGGATCCACGGCGAACGGCAGGCTGGACGGCAGTTCCCGTGGCCGCGGAGATCATTCGCCGTGCCGCGCCCGTTCTAGGACTTGCGCCAGACGTTGAAAGCCCCGGCAGACAAGGTGTAACGTTGGCGCAGTTCTGATCAGGGGCCGTGTCGATGCAGACCCAGGCAAGATCCAGAAGCTTGGCTGCGCTCGGGCTGGCCGCACGGAATGCTGCTGATGTCCGGATAACCGGCCTTGCAGCCGACAGCCGGGAGGTTCGTGAGGGCTTCCTGTTCGCGGCACTCCCAGGAACCAGGGAGCACGGTGCGAATCACGTTGGTCAGGCAATGCAGAACAAGGCCGGCGCCGTTCTGACCGACCGTGAAGGTGCCTCGATCGCAGGCAGCGCGCTAGCTTCCTGCAGAGTGCCGCTTGTGGTCGTCGAAGAACCCCGCGAGGCATTGGCTCTTGCTGCGGCGCTCTGGTTCGAGACACAGCCGGAAGTCCAGGTTGCGATAACCGGGACGAACGGCAAGACTAGCGTTGCGAGCTTTACCCGGCAACTTTGGAGCGAAATGGGCGCCGAGGCGGTCAATGTCGGGACGACAGGAATCGAGGGAGCCTTTACCGGTCCGCTTGCGCACACGACGCCAGATCCGATCGAACTGCACAGCGCGCTTGCACGGCTCGCAAAGGAGGGCATCACCCACGTGGCAATGGAAGCCTCCAGCCATGGCCTCGCGCAGCGACGGGTTGATGGCGTACGCCTCAGGGCGGCAGCCTTCACCAATCTTGGTCAGGATCACCTGGACTATCACGCAGATCTCGAGGATTACTTCGCAGCGAAGGCACGGCTGTTCTCGCGTGTGCTGCCCGAGGACGGGACGGCCGTCGTCAATGTCGACAATCCTTGGGGCGTGCGCATGGTCGAAGTGGCGGAAGCGCACGGTCAGGATCTTCTGACGGTGGGACGCAGCAGCAAATCCGCTCTGCAGATCGTCGGGCAGAGATTTGATGCAACGGGCCAGGAACTGCGCTTTGAATGGGCCGGACGCATTCATCAGGTGAGACTGGGACTCATCGGCGGCTTCCAGGCCGAGAATGCCCTGCTGGCGGCCTGCCTTTGCGTATCAACAGGCGCGGATCCGGTGGAGACGTTCGATTCAATGCATGCTTTGCAGCCCGTACTGGGACGAATGCAGTTTGCGGCCAGGCGAGAGAATGGCGCGACTGTCTTTGTCGACTTCGCGCACACCTCCGAAGCACTGGCCACGGCCCTGCGTGCGCTTCGACCCCACGTGCTCGGGCGGCTGGTCGTCGTGTTTGGTGCAGGAGGTGATCGGGACAGGGGCAAGCGCCCGCTGATGGGGCGCGCTGCAGCGGATCATGCGGATGTCGTGTTCGTCACTGATGACAATCCGCGAAGCGAGGATCCGGACCTGATTAGGGCCGAAATTCTAGCGGGCACGCGTGATCGTTCCTCCGACATTTCCGAAGTTGGCGACCGGGCGGAGGCGATCCTGCGTGCGGTCGACGCGCTTGGTGCAGGCGACACGCTTCTGGTCGCGGGCAAGGGCCACGAGACCGGACAGATCGTGGGTGACACGGTCCTGCCATTCGACGACGTGGAGCAGGTGAGCATGGCCGTAGCCGTTCTCGACGGCAAGGGCCTGTGAGCGCACTTTGGTCCTCCAGGACGGCCTTGGCTGCGGTGGGTGGATCTTCGAGCGGCCCTGCGTGGGAGGCGTCCGGCATCTCGATCGACACGCGAACGCTTGAGCCGGGAGACCTGTTTGTCGCATTGCGTGACACGCGTGACGGTCATGACTTTGTCGCCGATGCCTTCCGCAAGGGTGCGGCGGCGGCACTGGTTTCGCGAATTCCGGAAGGCGTTGCGCAGGACTCGCCTCTTTTGATCTGTGACGAAGTGCAATCAGGATTGGAACGGCTTGCTGCAGCTGCGCGCGCTCGAACCGAGGCGAAGGTAATTGCTGTAACCGGTTCTGCGGGCAAGACGTCGACAAAGGAAATGCTTCGGCATGTTCTGGGGCGACAAGGACGAACACACGCCTCGGAAGCGAGTTTCAACAACCACTGGGGCGTTCCGCTGACCTTGGCGCGCATGCCGTTCGATTCCGAGTTCGCGGTGATCGAAATCGGGATGAACCGTCCCGGCGAGATCGTGCCGCTTGCGCGGATGGCGCGGCCGCATGTCGCTATAGTGACAACCGTTGCGGCGGCGCATCTGGAGGCGTTTTCGGGCATCGAGGAGATTGCCATCGAGAAGGGCTCCATTTTTCAGGGACTTGAACCTGGCGGCGTTGCGCTCTTCAACGCAGATGTGGAGACGGCGCCGATCCTGGAGGCGGAGGCAAGGCTCCACGCGGCCCGCCAAGTCGGGTTCGGAGAGAGCGCGCAGGCCGTGCTTCGAGCCGAGCGCGTGACGCTGACCGCGGAAGCGAGTGTGGTCGAGGGTCGGCTTGAAGATGGTTCGTTCCTCATGAAGATAGGGGCGCCCGGATGGCACCTGGCCATGAATGCAATGTCAGCGATTGGAGCGGCGAGCCTTGTGGGAGCGGATATGGACATTGCCGTCTGCGACATCGGAAGCTGGAATGTGCCAATGGGCCGTGGCCGGCGCGAGACGGTCCTTCTGGATCCGGTAGACAACCTTGGAATCAAGTTGATCGATGACGCATTCAATGCAAATCCCGCGTCGATGGCAGCGGCCCTTGAGGTGCTGGCGGCCACGGAGACGGCAGCAGGAGCCGGTCGCACCGGCGGTGGCCGCAGAATTGCAATGCTGGGCGACATGCTTGAATTGGGGTCCGGTGAGGCGGTGCTTCATTCCGAACTGGCAGATCATTCCGCGATGGAAGGGATTGATCGCGTCGTTTGCGTGGGGCAGAGAATGCGGGCGCTCTACGACGCCCTGCCTGGCGAACGGCAGAAGTCGTGGTTCGAGACGGCCGAGGAACTTGCGAGAACGGTGCACAAGCATCTCGCCGCAGGCGACGTGGTGCTGGTCAAGGGCTCGAAGGGCTCAAGTGTGAGTCTCGTGGCCGACGCGATACGTGCTCTTGGCAGGGCGCACGTGGGGGACGAACAGAAGGAATTGGATTGATGCTTTATTGGTTGACCGAGTTTTCGGATGGCGGAGATTTCTTCAACCTGTTCAGGTACATCACGTTCAGGTCTGGTGGCGCCTTCTTCACCGCTTTGGTGTTCGGGTTTCTCTTCGGACGCCCGCTGATCAATCTCCTGCGCACCAAGCAGAAGCACGGCCAGCCCATCCGTGATGACGGGCCCGAGAACCACCTAGCGTCCAAGGCCGGGACTCCAACCATGGGCGGCGTCCTGATCCTTGGCGCTCTCGTGACGGCTTCGCTCCTTTGGGCTCGGCTGGACATTGGCTATGTCTGGATGGTGCTGTTCGTGACAGTGGCCTTCGGCCTGATCGGATTCATGGACGACTACAAGAAGGTCACGAGCAACTCGCATTCGGGAGTCTCGGGTCGGATGCGGCTGCTTGCCGGATTCGCCATCGCGACGGTGGCCGGGATCTGGGCGACATGGATGCATCCGCCGGACCTGCAGAACCAACTGGCCATCCCGGTCGTGAGTCTTCTCTGGAACATCGGCATTTTCTTCGTGCCCTTCACCATGATCGTGATCGTCGGAGCGGCAAACGCGGTGAATCTGACGGACGGGCTGGACGGATTGGCGATCATGCCGGTGATGATTGCTGCAGGATCTCTGGGCGTGATTGCCTATGCGGTGGGGCGGACCGACTTTACGGAGTATCTCGGCATCAATTACGTGCCCGGGACAGGCGAAATCCTCGTCTTTGTCTCTGCGCTGATCGGCGGAGGGCTAGGGTTTCTTTGGTACAATGCACCACCGGCTGCCGTCTTCATGGGAGACACGGGATCCCTGGCGCTCGGCGGCGCGCTTGGAGCAGTGGCTGTAGCGACCAAGCACGAAATCGTTCTGGCGATCATAGGCGGGCTGTTCGTTGTCGAGGCGCTCAGCGTGATCATTCAGGTGGGCTACTTCAAGATCACGGGAAACCGGGTCTTCCTCATGGCGCCAATCCACCATCATTTCGAGAAGAAGGGCTGGGCCGAACCGCAAATCGTGATCCGTTTCTGGATAATCTCGCTGATTCTTGCACTCGTTGGCCTTGCCACCTTGAAGGTGAGATAGCCGGTGGCTGTTCGTCGTCACTGCGCCAAGTGCACCCTGACAGGGCAGTGCCCGGTCGTCGGGCCAGCCTGTCCTGATTCCCGACGGACACCAGACACGTTCAATCGGCACCCGTTGACTGGCGCATTCTTGGTTGCGGTTCACGCGACAGCCATTTTCCCAGGAGGGACATCGACATGGAGCGTCTGATGCACTGCCGGTCCGCACTCGTGCCGATGTCTGCGAAGCAACCTGCCGCACGGATTGGCAGACTTGCGTTGCCAGGACACGAGGAGAATTTCGGGTGATCCCGGTCAAGGGGGTCTCGGGCGCTCGAATTGCCGTGCTCGGCCTCGGGCGGAGCGGTCTTTCCGCAATGCGTTCGCTCAAGGCGGGTGGCGCGGACGTTCTCTGTTGGGACGACAGTGAAGAGGCGAGGGTCAACGCCGGTGGCGAAGGTGCAACGCTTCACGACCTATCCGTCCCCGGGGCTTGGAATGGAGTGACGGAACTCGTGCTGAGTCCCGGCATTCCCCACCTCTATCCTCAGCCAAATGCTCATGTTGCAGCCGCCATGGACGCTGGCATCCCGGTCGACAACGATGTCGGCCTGCTTTTTCGTTCGCTGGCCATTCCGGGCCGGGGCGGTCACCGAAAGTTTCCCAGGATCGTTGCTGTGACCGGATCCAATGGAAAGTCCACGACCTCCGCCCTGATTCACCATTGCCTCGTGGCCACCGGCCGCGAGAGTCAACTTGCTGGCAATATCGGTCGCGGCGTCCTGGACATCGAGTCCCCTGGAACGGATGGCACAATTGTACTCGAATTGTCGTCATACCAAGTCGAACTCGCACGCACCCTGGCACCGGATGTCGCCGTCTTCACCAACTTTGGCCCAGATCATCTAAACCGCCATGGCGGGTTGGGTGGGTACTTTGCGGCAAAGCAGCGCCTTTTCCTGGAGGGCCAGCCGCGTGTCGCCGTGATTGGCATCGACGAAACCGAGGGAAAATTCCTCGCGAACCGGCTGGTCGGGGAGTCGCGCGAGAACCAGATCATTCGTGTGACAGCCGATGCTAAGGCGGCCAACAAAGGATGGTCGATCACGGCGAGAGACGGAGTCCTTACCGAACTGCAGGACGGCCAACCGACTGCAACATTCGATTTGGGGGAGATGCAGGGCCTTCCAGGAGTGCACAACCACCAGAACGCATGTGCGACTTTTGCGGTTCTGCGAGTGCTCGAGGTTTCGTCCACGGCCATCGAGGAAGGGATGCGGAGTTTCGAGGGGCTGCCGCATCGAGGACAGGTGGTCGCCCAATGGATGGGCGTGACGTTCGTCAACGATTCAAAGGCGACAAACGTGGATGCAGCGGCGAGATCGCTCGCCTTGTTTCCGCGTGTCCGCTGGATCGTGGGAGGCCAGTTGAAGGACGACGGGATTTCGGCGCTGCGATCCAGCCTCGACCCTGTGGTGAAGGCCTATGCAATCGGGAGGCAGGCAATGGAAGTTGCCCGCGATCTCGAAGGGGTCGAGGTCGAAGTCTGTTCCGACATGGCAGCGGCAGTTCAGAGTGCCGCGAAGGACTCCGAGCCCGGCGACACGGTACTTTTGGCACCGGCCGCAGCAAGCTTCGACGCCTATGGAAGTTTCGAGGAACGCGGCGAAGATTTCATGGCCGAGGTAAGGAAAGCGACCCACTGAGTTGCGACCATCGACACGGTGGCTTCAAATTCCGAATTCGAGTGTGCCTGTCTGCCGCAAATGCGCCCCGGATGCCTCAGAGAATCGACTGCCCGGTCTTTGCCCAGTCGTCGAGAAACGCGCTCAGACCCTTGTCCGTCAGCGGGTGCTCGGCCATTTTCTTGATCACGCCGGGTGGGGCGGTAGCCACGTCCGCACCAATTCTGGCTGCCTCGGTCATGTGGTTGACCGAGCGAATCGAGGCCGCAAGGATCTGTGTTTCGAAGCCGTAGTTGTCGTAGATGTCGCGAATGTCCTCGATGAGATCCATCCCGTCGAGATTGATGTCGTCAAGACGCCCGATGAAGGGAGAGATGAAGGTCGCGCCGGCCTTTGCCGCGAGAAGCGCCTGGTTGGCCGAAAAGCACAACGTCACGTTGACCATATGCCCTTCCCCCGAAAGGCGCTTGCAGGCTTTCAGGCCGTTCCAGGTCAGTGGCACTTTGATGGCGATGTTCGCGCCCAGCTTCGCCACTTCGTGACCCTCCTGTACCATGGTCTCGAAATCTGTCGCCACGGTTTCGGCGCTGACCGGACCGTCGACCATTTCGGCGATTTCGGCAATGACTTCCTTGATGCCGCGGCCCGACTTGTGAATCAACGACGGGTTGGTGGTCACGCCGTCCACCATGCCGAGCTCATTCAACTCACGGATGGCATCGGTGTTGGCAGTATCGACGAAGAACTTCATGGGCGCACCCCTCTGGCGAACAGTTCCAGTTTCGTGGCACTCATATACGACACGCCCTTCGGGCTGAACCCCAAATTACCCGACGCTGAGGCAGTCTCAAGTGACGCGGCAATTCCAGGAATGCGAACTGATCTCGGTCCTCACGACGCAGCCGCTCGGCGGCGCTCTGGACTACATTGCCCCTGTCGGCGGCTGCATTGACGGTTCCTTTGTCGAGGTGCCATTGGGGCCGCGCAAGGTTCTGGGCGTGGTCTGGGGACCGGGCGAAGGGAAGGTGGACGCGTCCAAGTTGCGCAAGGTCATTCGGGTCTACGATGTGGAGCCGATGCGTGCGGAGACAAAGGCGTTTCTGGCCCGTGCCGCCGAATACACGCTGACGCCGTTGCCAGCGATGTTGCGCCTTGCAACGCGATCGCCAGGTCTCGGTGACCCGCCGTCGATGCGCCGCATCTATCGTCGCGGCAGGCGGGAGGCGCCCGAGAGATGGACGCGCGCGCGCAGAAGAGTCGTTGAGGCACTTGATGAGTTCGGAAGCCTTGCCTTCACGCTTGGCGAACTGACGGAAGCGGCGGGTGTTTCGTCCAGTGTCGTCAAGGGCCTGGTTGAGCAGGGTGTCGTGACTGAAGAGGAGAGCCCGCGCGACCAGCCCTATCCTGGACTGGACCCACGCAGGACCGAAGTTGCGTTGACCAGCGAGCAGTCCGCAGCCGCAAGTGCGCTGGTTGCGGGTGTCAGGTCCGGGAAGTTCGGAGCCACTCTCCTGAAGGGAGTTACCGGATCGGGAAAGACGGAAGTCTATCTGGAAGCAGTGGCAGCGTGCCTGAAGGCCGGGAGGCAGGCGCTGGTCCTGCTGCCGGAAATCGCACTCACCGAGGGCTTTTTGACTCGCGTGGCCGCGCGATTTGGCGCCCGTCCCGCCGAATGGCATTCCGGGGTTACCACGACCGAGCGGCGCCGTGCCTGGAAGATGGTGGCGAAAGGCGGAGCCGAGCTTGTGGTCGGAGCCCGTTCTGCGCTCTTCCTGCCGTTTCGCGATCTCGGTCTGATCGTCGTGGATGAGGAGCACGACATTTCCTACAAGCAGGAGGAAGGCGTCATTTACAATGCCCGAGACATGGCTGTCCTGCGCGGGTCAGTTGCGGGTGCGCAGGTGGTCCTGTCGTCGGCCACACCCTCTCTCGAAACCTGGGCGAACGCCGAAACGGGCAAGTATTCGCGCCTCGCCCTGACGGCGCGGTTTGGTGCAGCGGTGATGCCGGAGATGCAGGCAATTGACCTGCGCGAGGAGAACCTGCCAACCGGTCGCTGGATTTCCGGCACTCTTGCGCGTGCCATGAAGGATAGGCTGGAGGCCGGAGAACAGGTGCTCCTGTTCCTGAATCGCCGTGGATATGCTCCGGTGACGATCTGTCGGGCATGCGGAAAGCAGATTGACTGTGACCAGTGTGATGCCTGGCTGGTCGAGCATCGCTTCCGAAAGATCCTGATGTGCCATCAATGCGGCGCGACGAGGCCTGTGCCAAGTGCCTGTCCGTCCTGCAAGGTCGAGGGTCGGCTGGCACCGGTCGGACCAGGTGTCGAGCGACTGGCCGAAGAGGTTCGAGGACTCTTCCCCGACGCCCGACTCGCCGTACTGTCTTCTGACCTCTTTGGTTCCGCCAGGGACTTGAAGGCGTGCATCAAGGAGATTTCAGAGGGTGGCGCAGACGTGATTGTCGGGACGCAGATCGTGGCCAAGGGACACAACTTTCCCCTTCTCACTCTTGTGGGCGTGATTGATGCGGACCTGGGGCTTCAGGGATCGGACCTGCGGGCGGCCGAACGGACATTCCAGTTGATACGACAGGTGTCCGGGCGAGCAGGGCGCGCGGAAAGGCCGGGATTGGCGATAGTTCAGACATGTCAGCCCGACCACCCCGTGATGTCAGCCATCCTGTCCGGGGACGAAGAGGAGTTCTGGCGCGCGGAGGCAGCCGCACGCCGAGATGCAGGCGTGCCGCCGTTCGGTCGGCTTGCGGGCATCGTCTTGTCCTCGCCGGACGTTGCTGCCGTCATGAAGGTAGGCAAGGCGCTTGCGGCCCGCGCCGGGCCCTTGCGAAGTATCGGGGCCGAGGTATATGGGCCGGCGGCCGCACCGGTTGCGCGGATTCGGGGACGCCATCGCGTGCGGCTCCTGGTCAAGGCGGAGCGTGGGGCACCAATTCAGGGCGCCCTGGCCGAGTGGCTTGCCCAGGTCAGGCTTCCGGCAAACCTGAGGTTGTCGGTGGACATTGATCCGCAGAGGTTCTTTTGAGAGTGTCCGCTCGGACTCGCTTTTGGCGTGCGTGGCCGCAGCGTCTGTTCGGAAGATGACCCTGGCTTTCAATTGCCTGGCGATGGGCGTAGTGCGGTGCGATGGTGAGTGTCGACCTAGAAATGGCGAAGTCCCTGCCGGTCTGGCGCAGGCCCGTCACGCTGCTGCTTCTGATGGCGGCGGCGATGCCCATCGCCTTTGCCACATGGTCGGCGCTCCTGAACAATTTCGTGATCGAACGCGTGGGTTTCACCGGTGTGGAGATCGGTTGGCTGCACACCGTGCGCGAGATTCCCGGATTTCTTGCGGTGGGAGTGATCGCGGTCATCCTCTTCATGCGCGAGCAGGTGCTTGCAATTGTGTCGCTCCTCATGCTGGGGGTTGCAACCGCGGTCACGGCCTGGTTCCCGAGTCTGGGTGGCCTCTTGATGGTCACGGTGATTTCGTCGATCGGGTTCCACTACTACGAAACCGTCAACCAGTCCCTGCAGCTTCAATGGCTGCCAAAGGACCGTGCGCCGCAAGTGCTTGGCTGGCTGGTGGCGGTAGGTTCGGCTGCGTCGCTCCTGTCGTACGGGGCCGTGGTGGCTACTTGGGACCTCTTGGACCTCACGTACAACACGGTCTACATGATTTCTGGCGGGGTCTGCGCCGTGATTGCCGCCTATTGCTGGATCGCCTTTCCGAGATTTGAGGGCAATCCGCAGGAGCGGCGCATGGTGCTGCGCCGCAGGTACTGGCTGTACTACGCATTGCAATTCATGTCCGGATCGCGACGGCAGGTGTTCCTGGTCTTCGCGGCCTTCATGATGGTCGAGCGCTTTGGTCTCAAGGTGCACGAAGTGACAGCGCTGTTCCTCATAAACTACATTGCAAACATGCTTGCCGCACCGCTTATGGGCAGGGCCTTGACGCTTTGGGGCGAGCGCAACGTGCTGATCTTCGAGTACCTCGGTTTGACCGCCGTCTTCATGGCATATGCGGGAATCTACTTCTTCGACTGGGGCATCGTGCTTGCGGCCACGCTGTACGTGCTGGACCATCTGTTCTTTGCACTTGCATTTGCGCAAAAGACCTATTTCCAAAAAATTGCGGATCCGGGGGACATCGCCCCGACCGCTGCAGTGGCCTTCACGATCAACCACGTTGCAGCGGTCTTTCTGCCCGCGCTTCTGGGATATCTTTGGATCGTGTCGCCGGGCATGGTTTTTGTCCTTGCCGCGATAATGGCCGTGGTCTCGTTGTGCCTTTCCTTCCTGATCCCGCGGCACCCCGTGAAAGGGTTCGAGACCGCGTTGTCAGCTATTCGATGATCCACTGGTCAGCGACCGACGTAGTAAGCAGAAGCGCGTCGTTTCCTGCCCCGATGAAGGACTGTGTTGAAACCCGTATCCGATTCGCGCGTCGCGACACTGAGCGCATGTGTGGAACATGAACCGCACCACAAATCCCGTGCGGTGGAGGATTCGGCCATGAACGAAGGAGCAGGTTGCCGAGACGCTTGAGGGCGGAGCCAGTGACGGAAACAGGAGTGACGTCTGGCGGCAACCGGGCGACGCGTGCATCGAGGCCTTTGCGATTGAGTCTTCACGATCTGAAGAGGACGAGTTGCTACCGGGTTGCATCAAGACCCAGGTTCAAGTTCGTAGCAACATGACAAAGGTGATTGAAGCCAGCAAAAGCAGTGACGGGAGACGAGATCGTCGCCGTGGTTGGAATGTGGCCGCAACGCCCCCATATTTGGGGCTGAGGAGGCAAGCCCATGTTTCAAATGTTCAGGAAGAGCCGTTCCATGGTGAAGGCGGTCGAGGCGCTGCCCGGTCGCGACGCGCCGATTCCAACCGCCGATCGGCATTTCGTACTTGATCGTCCGCTCACGCTTGATGTGCCTGATGGCCACGAGACTGCGATGTTCGGCATGGGATGCTTTTGGGGCGTCGAGCGGAAGTTCTGGTCCGGTGAGGGAGTCTGGCTGACCATGGTGGGATATGCGGCAGGGCACACGCCGAACCCGACCTACGAGGAAGTCTGCTCTGGTCGCACGGGTCACAACGAGGTGGTAAGGGTGATTCATGATCCTGCATCTGTATCCTATGACGACCTGCTTCGGGTCTTCTGGGAGGGGCACGACCCTACGCAGTGGATGAGACAGGGAAATGATGTCGGCACCCAGTATCGTTCCGGCGTCTACTGGACGACCGATGCGCAGCGCGCCGCGGCCGAGACGTCGAAGGAGATGTTCGCGCAGCGTCTTGCGGCTGCCGGATACGGAGACGTCACGACCGAGATTCTGCCTGCCGCGCCATTCTATTTTGCCGAGGACTACCACCAGCAGTACCTTGCAAAGAACCCGCATGGGTATTGCGGCGTCGGTGGCACCGGCGTGAGTTGCCCGATCGGCACCGGTATCGCTGCATAGGCCAGTCGTCGCTTGCAGCAAGGTGGCTCTCGCCGGAACCGGAACCTCGCCTGCATTCGCTGGCCTTACGGCAATACGGCACTTTCGTTCACTCGCATGGCCTGTTGACGGCGCGCAGCGGCGCGCATAGCCCCGCGCGCATGGAAACTTGGACCGCACTGACGACGCTGGGAGACCGCGAGCTGGCCGAGGCCCTTGGGAGATCCCTCGAAACGCTTGACCCCGAACCATCTGGAATCGGTGTCATCATGCTCGAAGACGACGGCGGGACCTGTGAAGTGGGCGGCTACTTTACGGACGCTCCCGACGAGATTGCCTTGGCGTTGCTAGCGGCGGCTCATGGTGCGGCCGAATTCACGATCTCGAAACTGCCCGACGTAGACTGGGTAGCACATGTGCGGCGTGAACTGGCCCCGGTGGACGCCGGCCGCTTTCTTGTCCATTGCGGCAGTGGCATCGAGACCATGCCCGAAGGTCGGATCCTGATCCGGATCGAGTCGTCGATGGCATTCGGAACCGGACATCATGGCACGACGCTCGGGTGCCTGAACGCCTTGGACAGGCTGGTCGCGAGTGGCGCGATCATTCGAAGCGTGGCGGACATCGGTTGCGGGACCGCCGTACTTGCAATGGCGGCTCAACTTGCTAGCGGCGCGGAAGTTCTGGCCTCCGATGTTGATCCGGTCGCCATCGAAGTTGCGCGGGCCAATCTTTCCGCCAATGGCCTGGAGGACTGCGTGGCGCTCGTCGAGGCCTCTGGACTCAATGACACGCGGCTGGCTGGACCGTTTGATCTCGTGCTGGCCAACATTCTCAGGGATCCGCTTCTTGGAATGGCCGAGGACATGGCGCAGGCATTGCGAGAAGGCGGACATGCGGTTTTGGGCGGGATCCTGGTGGAGCAGGCGGACCATGTGGTCACGCATTACGAATCTTCGGGATTCAGCCTGCGTTCGCGCGATTCAATCGGTGATTGGAGCACGCTGACCCTGAAACGAACCAACTCCTGATAGCCTGTGTTCACTTGCCGGAATCAGGAATCTGCGTCGTCGTCGTCCATCAGTATTCTCGCTGCATCCCCTTCCGGGTCGTCATACTGACCGCTTCTTACCGTCCAGACAAATGCAACAAGCGCACCGAGTCCAAGGATCAGCGAGCAGGGGATGAGTATGAGTAGAACATTCATAGCCGTCTCCCACGGCCGGCGTTCAAGATTACCACAAGCGAACTTGTCGACATTGCGATGGCAGCCATCAGCGGGGTGGCAATTCCTGCAATGGCGAGCGGGACGGCGATCGCATTGTAGACAGCGGCAACCCCGAAGTTCTGGAGTATGCGGCGCTTGGCAAGTCTTGCCGTGCCGATCGCTTCGGCCACACCTGGCAACCGACCTGACACGATGACTACATCTGCCGCATTTCGGCTGGCGTCAAGGGCGCTGCCAGGTGCGATGGAGGCGTCTGCCGCAGCCAGCGCCGCTGTATCGTTGAGGCCGTCGCCTACCATAACGACGGAACAGCCATCCTCACGGAGTTCCTGAAGAATGGCTGACTTGCCCTCCGGCGACACTTCGGACCAGGAACGATCGACTCCAAGCCGGGCAGCAACCTGCCGGGCGCGGGCACCCGTGTCACCAGTCAGAAGGCAAACTTCCAGCCCATTCGACTTGAGCGAGTCTATTGACTTCTTTGCATCCGGCAAAAGGTCCTCGGTGCTGGAAATCTCGTAAATCCGTCCACCGACCGCAAATGCGGTATCAGAGCTTCCGCCAGCCCAGTCTCCGCGCCCGAAGCGCACCGAGGTGCCGTTCCATGTTCCTTCGACCCCGCTTCCAGCGGTTTCCCTGACATTCGACACATCTGCTGGGGCGGTCTTGGCGAGGGCATCGAGCAATGACCTTGAGAGCGGGTGGTCCGAACTTGCCACCAAGGTACGCAGAACCCTTCGGTCGGTGCCGGGCATGTTGGCCGGCACTCTCAGGACACGGCGTGTCAGCGTGCCGGTCTTGTCAAAGACGACCGTGTCAACTCCGGCGAGGCGCTCGAGAGCGGTTTCGGACTTTACGAGAAGGCCGTTCCGATAGAGCCGCGACGTTGCCACGACGGCGACAGCCGGAACGGCGAGGCCCAGTGCGCAAGGACAGGTGATGATGAGCGTTGCAATGGCGACGTTCAGGGCCACGCGCACGTCGCCGGTGGCAAGGAGCCAGCCAAGAAACGCCGTCGCAGCAACAATGTGGACCGTCGGCGTATAGATCGCAGCCGCCCGGTCAGCGAGGCCGGAATAGCGGGATCTGGCATTCTCTGCCGTGGCGACAAGCCGTGTCATGCGCCGGAGCGTCGTGTCTTCGCCAACCGCAGTGGCCGTAGCCGTGACGGGGCCGGTCAGCACGATGTCGCCCGCCGTCAGGGTGTCGCCGCCGGTCAGGGCCAGGGGATCGCTTTCGCCAGTAATGGCGCTCCGGTCGACGTCGACGTTGCCATCGTCCAGAACTGCGTCAACCGGCACACGTGTGCCTGCCGCAAGCCACAGTGTGTCACCGACACGGAGTTGCCCGAGCGGACGGCTCTTTTTTGCGCCATCTTCGATCCGGATGGCACGTGCGGGTTCGATGACGGCAAGGTCGGCGGCGGCGGATCGGGCGGAGCGCCGCATTCGCTGGTCGAGAGCACGACCAGCCAGCAAGAAGAAGGTGAGCGCGAGTGCTGCGTCAAACCAGGCATGCTCTCCGCCATTTGCGACTTCATAGAGCGACATGGCCGACGCCAGGATGATGGCAAGGGAGATCGGAACGTCGATGTTGAGGCGACCGACACTGAGGGCCGACCAGGCGTGTCGGAAGAACGGTTGGGCGGCGTAGACCGTTGCGGGAAGGGCAATTGCCGCGCTGATCCAGTGCAGGAAGTCACGGGTCGAATCAGATGCTCCGGACCAGACCGCGATCGACAGCAGCATGACATTCATCATCGCGAATCCTGCCACGCCAAGTGGCAGGACCAAGGCCTTTCCATTGTCCATGTCGCTGCTGTTCTTAGTCGCTTCGTGCGCCTCGATGCCGGCCGCTGCGAGCGCCCTGATCCATGGGCCCGGATCCGCGCCAGGCACTCCAAACACAACAGCACGGCGGCGAGTCAGGTTCACGCGGGCCGAATGAATGCCTGGCTGCCGGGAGAGCACTTCCTCCACTGTCCGGATGCAGCTTGCGCAATGGACACCCGGCAGTACAAGCGTGTGAGTCGGCGCTGCATCAGATGCGGCAACGAAATCTGTTGTGGCAATTGAATGAGCGCAAATGGGATCGGTTGAGGTCATTCGTCAACCCACATGGTGATGCGTTGCCTGAACGGCGTGCCGTCCGGGGCCGTCATCGCCAGCCTGAGATTCCAGTACCCGGAGGTGAGATTTGCCGGTCTCGGTGCAACGAACCGGGTGCCGTCGAAACGGAAGGCAAGGACGCTGTCTTCGGCGACATGAGTGGCACGACCGACGGTCGCTTCCGTAATTTCGGATTCGACCGGCCCGTCGGGTCCGAGAATGGCGAGAGTCACGGAATCTTCAGTGACGCCTGGAACAATGTTCCAGCCCAATGCCTCCTGTGCGCGGCGTTCGGCGTCAAACGTCTGGCTTGCGACATAGGAGTTCTTGACCTCAAGGCCGGGGAACGTGCGTATGGCCATCGTTGCGAGCACGAGGTTCACTGCGACGATGACGGCAAAGGCGCCCACGAAGAGCGCCAGAACGTGGTATCCCTTGATCTCCCGCCTCACTGTCCGGTCCTGCCGTTGAAGACGCTGTCCTGGTAGGCCCGCTCGCCCGAAACGATGTCCTCGACCCAGAAGCGGATACCCGTGCTGTCCGCAAGGGCGGGATCCGTGTTCGCGGAAGCGATGACATAGACCCTTTGATGTGCCGTGTCATCTGCGGGCACCGGAACCTGCGTGGCATCGACGCCCTCGATGTCCAATCGGAGTGCGGCGTCTCCGGCGACCTGGATTCGGAAAGGGCGATCCTCGCCGTGCTTGTTCCTGAGCCGCACGTCGTAGGCGTTTCGAATCGAGCCGTCGGAGAGGACGACGAATTGCGGGTTCCGGACAGGCGCCACGGTTATGTCGATTTCCGGGCGAACGAAGAGCGCATAGAGAAGGGCAAGGCCGATGAGGCTCCAAAGGGTCGTGTAAGCAACCGTGCGCGGCCGCAGGACGTGCCGCCAGACGGAAAACGACGACTGGCCGGCCCGCTCGCGTTCCTCGTCGGAAAACGCGAGATAGTCGATCAGGCCCCGTGGCTTGCCGATCCGCGCCATGACATCGTCGCAGGCATCGATGCAAAGCGCACAGGTGATGCAGGCCAGTTGCTGCCCGTCCCGGATGTCTATGCCGACCGGGCAAACGTTCACGCATGCGTTGCAGTCTATGCAGTCGCCAGGCTCGTTGCGAGCCGGGTCGGGCTTGCCGGCGGCCGGAACAATGCCCGGCATGGGAATCCTGGGTGATCGCCCGCCGATCCGGGGACCTGCGGCCTGGGCGGATGCCGCCGCACGTTCGGCGAGTTCGCGTCTCTTCGTGCCCTTGCCGCGCGGTTCGCCTCGCCATTCGCGGTATGCAACCGTGAGCGTCTCTTCATCCATCATTGCGGCCTGGATGCGGGGCCAGGGACACATGTAGATGCAGATCTGCTCCCGCATGAATCCGCCAAGGACGAACGTCGTACCTGTCAGGATCATGATCGTGAAGTAAGCGACCGGCGCGGCTTCAAGGGCGATCAGGTCACGAAGGAGCGTCGGTGCGTCGGCATAGTAGAAGACCCAGGCGCCGCCCGTCGCGATCGAGATCAACATCCAAAGCGCCCACTTGGTGAGACTGAGCCTGATCTTCCTTGGCGTCCATCCTGACTTCCAAAGCCGCATCCGTGCGTTGCGGTCGCCCTCGATCCAGCGTTCAACAAGCAGGAACAGGTCGGTCCAGACGGTTTGCGGGCACGCGTATCCGCACCAGACTCGGCCCAGCGCCGACGTGAAGAGAAAGAGGCCCACCCCGGCCATGATCAGGAGGCCGGCGACGAAATACAGTTCGTGCGGCCAAATCTCGATCCAGAAGAAGTAGAAGCGTCGCCCGGCAAGGTCGATCAGGACGGCCTGGTCCGATAGGTTGGGCCCCCGATCCCATCGGATCCAGGGCGTAATGTAGTAGATGCCGAGCGTCACGCCCATGATCCACCACTTGAGCGTGCGAAAGAGCCCGGAAACCCGACGCGGAAAGATCGGTTCCCGTGCTGCATAAAGGGCGGTGGGTTCGCTGTCGCTCATTGCTTGGACCTATGCATTCGCTTCGTCCGGCCACGTTCCAGAGTGATCTGGCGCACTTTCAAGTTCAGCCGCCCGAAAGCGGGAGTCCGATTCCCGGCGACTCTTGCCAACAGGGTTGGGTGCGCGGCATCGGCTCTCCTGGTCAGGAGGCGCACTGGCTCTCTCGGGCACGGCAAGTTCCGCGGAAGAACATCTCGGACTCGACGGTGTCGGAAGAGGCATTGCCCGTCATTCGCCGCCGCCCAGTTGATGCACGTAGAGCGTGACGGCCTTGATCTCGACTTCATCAAGCCTTGGGCCCCATGCCGGCATTACGCCAAAGCGCGAGTTCGTGATCGACTCGGTGATCGCCTCGCGATCGCCGCCATAAAGCCATATGGCGTCGGTAAGGTCTGGCGCTCCGGTCTCGCGGTCTCCTGTCCCGGCTTCCATGTGACAGGACGCGCATTCCTCTGCGAAAACGGTCGCACCGCTGGTAGCCAGTTGCGAGTCATGTGGCTGACCAGACAGTTGAAGCACGAATTCGGTTGCTGCCGCGATCTGCTCCGCTTCAAGAAACTCGCCGTATGCCGGCATTTCGGACCAGCGGGCATCGTCGTCGGTATCGTTCCTGATGCCGTGGCGCACCGTGGCCGCGATTGCGTCGAGCGTGCCGCCCCATAGCCAGTCGTCGTCGAGAAGGTTGGGATAGCCAAGGGCCCCTGCCGCCCCGGCGCCATGGCACTGGGAGCAATGGGCGCGAAAGACGGCGGCGCCACCCGCAACGCCATAGTGGTAGGCCGGGTCGTTCCGCCCGAGGGTTGCCAGGTCGGCGGAGGCAAGGCGCGCGGCGACGTCGGCGTTACGTGCATCCACTGCCTCGATCTGGGCTTCAACCTCCGCTCGCGTCGAGTAGCCGAGAAGCCCGGGCGTCGCACGGTCGATCAGTGGCCAGGCCGGATATGCGATGCAGTAGCCAATGCCCCAGATGATTGTCAGGTAGAACGTCCACAGCCACCAGCGTGGCAGTGGCGTGTTGAGCTCCTGGATTCCGTCCCAGTTGTGGCCGGTGGTTTCGGTGCCAGTGACCGGATCGTGCTCTGTCCTGTCTTCCATCATGCACTCTCCTCAGATCCGGCTCCCGTCGTGCGACTTGGTGCTCCGTTTGTTCGGTCATCCTGGAAATCTGCACTCTCCGAATCATCCTTGAGAGGAATGTTCGCGATCTCGTCATGAACGGCGCGAGACCCGGGACGGAACGCCCAGGCGATGGCGCCGATGTAGAAGATGCACAACGCCAGCAGCACCCAGCTGTCGGCAAGTTCACGCAGGAATGAATAGGTCTCCATCGTCTCTTCCTAACGAGTCTCGTCCGGCGTGAAGGTCGAGAAGTCGACCAGGGTGCCGAGCATCTGCATGTACGCGATGATCGCGTCCATCTCGGTCAGTTCGGGCTGCCCGTCGAAATTCGAGACGACTGCGCCGGGATAGCGTTCCAGCAGCCCGTCGGTGTCCGCGTCGGGATCGGCCTGGGCATGAAAATCCGCCCGGGCCTCGGCCAGCATCTCGTCCGTATAGGGCACGCCGACCAGGCGGTGCGTTGCCAGAAGATCCTCGATCAGTTCGTCCTCCAGGCGCGCATCGGCGAGAAAGGCGTATTTCGGCATGACGCTTTGTGGCACGACCGATTGCGGATCGATGAAATGATCCACGTGCCAGGCATCGGAATAGCGGCCGCCGACTCGGGCGAGGTCCGGGCCAGTCCGCTTGGACCCCCATTGGAACGGGTGGTCGTACTTCGATTCGGCTGCCAGCGAGTAGTGGCCGTAACGCTCGACCTCGTCCCGCATCGGCCGGATCATCTGGCTGTGGCAGACATAGCATCCTTCGCGGACGTAGATGTCGCGCCCAGCCAGTTCGAGCGGCGAATAGGGACGCACGCCCTCAACGTCCTCGATCGTGTTCTCGAGATAGAAGAGGGGCGCAATCTCGACGATCCCGCCGACCGAGACGACGAGCAGCGAGAAGATAAGTAGGAGGGTGGGGCTCCTTTCCAGGATGCGGTGCTTGCTGATGGTGGACATGCGCGCCTCCCTATTCCGCCGGGACGCCGACAGGTGCCGATGCGCGAACGCCGCCCCTGATCGTCATCCACATGTTCCAGGCCATGATCCCTGCACCGGCGAGATAAAGGACGCCCCCCAACGCACGTACGACATACATCGGATACTTGGCTTCCACGGTGTCGGCGAAGGAATTCACGAGGAAGCCCTGGGAATCGACTTCGCGCCACATCAGGCCTTCCAGGATCCCGGTGACCCACATCGATGCCGCGTAGAGCACGATGCCGATGGTCGCGAGCCAGAAGTGCCAGTTGATCGCTGGCATTGAGTACATTTCCTTGCGACCCCAGAGTCGGGGAGTAAGGAAGTAGAGCACGGCGAAAGTGATCAAGCCGTTCCAGCCAAGCGCTCCGGAATGTACGTGACCGATGGTCCAGTCGGTGTAGTGCGAGAGCGAGTTGACCGCGCGGATCGACATCATCGGGCCCTCGAAGGTCGACATGCCGTAGAAGGCGAGCGAAATCACCATCATGCGGATGATCGGGTCCGTCCGGAGCTTGTCCCATGCGCCTTGCAGCGTCATGAGTCCGTTGATCATCCCGCCCCATGACGGCATCCAGAGGATCACCGAAAACACCATTCCAAGCGTTGAGGCCCAGTCCGGCAAGGCTGTGTAGTGCAAGTGGTGCGGTCCTGCCCAGATGTACAGGAAGATCAGTGCCCAAAAGTGGATGATCGAGAGCTTGTAGCTGTAGATCGGGCGGTTTGCCTGCTTGGGCACGAAGTAGTACATCATGCCTAGGAAGCCCGCTGTCAGGAAGAAGCCCACGGCATTGTGCCCGTACCACCACTGCACCATTGCATCCTGCACGCCTGCGAAGACCTGCACCGACTTCGAGCCCCAGATCGAGACAGGAATCGAGATGTTGTTCACGATGTGCAGCATCGCGACCGTGATGATGAACGAGAGCAGGAACCAGTTCGCGACGTAGATGTGTTTTTCGCGCCGATTGAAGATCGTGCCCATGTAGACGACGAGGAACGCGACCCAGACGATCGCCAGCCACAGGTCGATGTACCATTCGGGTTCGGCGTATTCCTTGGATTGCGTCGAGCCGAGGATGTATCCCGTGGCCGCCAGCACGATGAAGAGGTTGTAGCCCCAGAACACGAACCAGGCGAGATTCCCGCCCCAGAGTCGCGTTCCGCTGGTTCGCTGGACAATGTAGAACGACGACATGATGAGCGCGTTGCCGCCGAATGCGAATATGACGGCGCTCGTGTGCAGGGGCCTGAGCCGACCGAAATTGGTATACGGCTGCCCCCAGTCGAAGTTCAGGGCCGGATAGGCGAGCTGCAGCGCGATCACTACACCGACGAGGAAGCCGACGATTCCCCAGAAGCCGGTGGCGATCACGCCGGCGCGGATGACGTCGTCCGCGTAGCCGGAAGCGTCGACCGCTGGCCGTCGTTCACCGACCTGGCCAACCAGCCAGACGAAGAGTCCGGCGGCGACCAGCATGATCAGCACCGCATGTGCCTGATATGCAAGGTCATGCCCCCAATTCGCCGCGAGAGCCGCAATCAGGGCCGTCAGGCCCAGCAAGGTCAGTTTCAGCGTATCCCACATGATTGGATTCCCGGGATTGATTTGTGGTCGCAGCGCTTAGGCTGCGATTGATGTCCGGCGTGGCGCGGGACGTTTCTTCGAGAGCTTGGGCAAGTCCGTTGGCATCCTCGACTTAGCGTTCGCCTGAGGACGCCCGGCCGGCAAATCTGCCGCGCTCGATGCAACCCGGTTGGCAATTTTCGCCGGGACCATCCTGCAAAGCGAATCGCGCTGCCTTGATCCATGTCAAGACGAACCGCAATTTGGCGGAATTGAGTAACCAGACAGCTGCGATGAGCAGCATTCGGCACTGCTTGGCGCAGGCGCTGCCTCACTGCATCGCGACATGTCGGAAGGCCCGCCGGGAGCAACGCGCTAGTCCGCATTTTCGAGTTCCGCCTCAAGGCGCGACGTGTCCGGAATGATGACGCGCCTTGCCGTCTCCAGTTCTATGAGGCCGTCCTTGCGGAGTCTCGACATTTGGCGGCTGACGGTCTCGATGGTAAGGCCCAGATAGCTTGCCATCGCTTCGCGCGAGAGAGGCAGATCTATCTGGACCGGCTGATCAGCGTCTTCCGGCAATACAGACCGGCGAACAACAAGCATCAGGAAGCTGACAATCTTCTCGCGCGCTGTCAGGCATCCGAGCAGCAGCATCCAGTTCCGGGCTGCATCGAGTTCGTCGAACGTAATGTCCAGAAGCCGTTTCCTGATGCTCGACGCCCTCTCGATCAGATCCTCAAACGGTCTTCGCCTGAAGCAGCAGAGCGTCAGGTCGGTAACGGCTGAAATGTCGTGCTCGCAGGAGTCGCGCCCCGGTCGACCGATGAAGTCTGATGGCAGGAGCATGCCAGTGATTTGCATTCTTCCGTCAACGGTGGTCTTCGAGAGGGTCGCGACGCCGGACACGATGGATGCGACGACATCCAGTTTTTCTCCACGGAGCACGACGGCCTGGCCAGCGGGGATCGACTTGTAGAACTTCATGGCGTTCAGCTTGTCGAATTCCTCGTCATCACTTGCGGCGCAGATGGCTCGGTGTCTCACCGGGCAGTGCTGGCAGTCCAATCTCAGATCTTCGGAACGCGAAATCTTCACGGCAAGCTCACTACCTGATCTCTCAACAGTGCATCCTATGCTGTCCGTGGAGGCGACGTTACATCAATTCCTTGGGGCGACCATAGGGATTTTGGGACCCGAGACAAATCGTCACCGGCGGCTGGTTTCGGGACGTTGTGGACGGGATGGAATCGTGGCCTGAAGGTTTCTGGGACACGCGACCGTCGCCAGTCTCCCAATCTGCAAAAAGTCCGGACCTAATTTTGGGGATCTGTCTCGGCCCGGTGTGCCGCAGCGAATTCCGCCATGCTGTTGAATCGGAAGTCCACGTGCGGTGTGCTTCCGGGGTCCATCGTTGCACCGAACCCTTCCTTGTCATGTCGACGATATATCCAGCAATTCGTCAGCCCGAATTCATTTGCTGGGGCATGGTCATGGAACAGGCTTTCCGCGACGTGCAGGATCTGGGACTTGTCGTATCCATGCCTGCCAAGCGCTTCGATCATGTACTCGAAGTTTCGTGGGGTCGGTTTGTACGAGCCGACGTCCTCCGCCGTGTAGACGTTGTCAAACGCGACGCGAAGCTTCTGGTTACTGCCGGCAAAGCTGACGTTGTCCGTGTTGGTCAGGACGGCTAGCCTGTAGTGTTTCTTCAGGTATTCCAGCGTTTCCACACTATCCGCAAAAGCTGGCCAGCGCCCCACGGATGCGCCGTATGCCTTGCACTCGTCCCAAGACGCGGTGACGTTCCATTCCTCGGCAAGGCGCCGATAGACGACCGGCAGCAGATCGCGATACAGCTTTGACGGCGTCAGACGCTGGATCGTGGATTCGTGATATGCGTGGGCCTCAAGGATCTCGTCTCGGCCGAGTGAATTGCTGGCGCGTCCGGTCAGTAGCTTCAATCCTTCGATGATCCCTGTTTCCCAGTCAATGAGCGTGCCGTAGACGTCAAATGTCAGGACCTTGAAATCGCCGAGTTTCAAATCTCGCCCCCTTTCGGATGGAACGGCTCCCGGCATGACGTACATGACCGGAGCCAGGTGAACGGTTGCCTGGCGAGCCCTAGCGGCTGCGGTTGCCGAACCACATGCGCCGAAACAAGCCGTCGCGCAGGTGGAATTGGTGATAGAGGGCTGCGCAGGTGTGCAACAGCACAAAAAGAACGAGAAGATTCGAAATCAGCCCGTGTGCCAGGCGTGGCGCAAGAGTGGACAGGTTGGCCGGCAACGGTTCGCCGTTTTCGCCGAAGACGATCGGAAACAGGCCTCCGGACAGGGCCGTTCCCAGCCCGCTGAGCACCATGAGCGCAATCAGCACATACATGATCCAATGCGTTCCGATGCCGACCTTGTCCAGAAATGCACTTCCGGTTTCGGCAGGTGGTGGCTTGGCCGAAGCGAACCGGACAGCAAGCCGCAGGAGCAGAAGCGTCCCCAACGCCAGACCGACCGTCATGTGACCCGCGAGCCCCTGCAGCTTCTGTGGATCGGCGTTGCTCATTGTGGACAAGAGCACCTTTCCGAAGAAGAGCGATACAACGACCATGACAGCCATGATCCAGTGCAGCGCAACCAGTAGCGGATGGTACCTGGTCATTGCCGGCTCACCTTGTCCGATCAGCTCTATGCGGCCAATGTCAAGGCACCCACCGCCATAGTCAACTCCTCCGCATTTCCGGCAGCGTCCCGCTGCCTACGAGTCGCTTCCTTCCACGGCCATGCTGACCGCACGGGCGGCGTTCCCGACGCCAGCGACCAGATCAACGCGGCTGGAGTCGGACGTCGCTAGCTGTCGGCTGGAGTCTCCCGAGTACATGGCCTTCAGGTCACTCAAGATCATGTCGCCAATCAGGTGGCGGCCACCTTGAACTGCCGCCGCACGGTGCGGCGAGAGAATGACATTGGACACGCTTCTGGCCGGATGGTCTTGCGGCAGGGGTTCAATGGGAAAAACATCCGCGGCGACCCTTATTCGCCCTTTCTTCGCCGCCGCGACGAGCGCCTCGAAATCCACCAGATGCGCCCGGCTCAGGAGCACGACAAGTGCATGGTCCGGAAGCAGGTCAAGCATGTCTGCCGAGATGAGGGCCTTGTTCCGGGATGTCGGGGCAGCCGTGACAAAGAGGCAGCGAGACCACTTCAGCAAGTCTTCGAGCCTGCACAGTTCCACGTCGAACTGGTCGACCTCCTCCGGCGTCAGCCAGGGATCATGAGCCCTGACACTCGGACGAAACGGGACGAGCAGTCCTGTCAGTTTCCTGGCGATCTGTCCAAATCCGACAAACCCGACTTGGGCGCCGTGCAACGAGAAATCGGTCGCCGGATTCTCCTGTAGCCAGCCTTCATTGCCGCTTCGAAACGCTTCGTGTTCAACGACCAGCCCACGTGCGCCAGCGAGGGCCATAGCCAGTCCCATTTCGGCGACTGATTCCCGAAATCCCGGGGCGCAGGAAAGGACCTCGACGCCCTTCGCGGCACAGGCCTCGTAGTCGATCGTGTCAGGAAAGGCGCCGGAAACCTCTATCACTGCGCGAAGCTTCGGCGCATCGCCGAGCATCTGGCGCGTGATGGTGGGCGTCGCGGATATCAATGCGGATGCTGACGGCCAAGCCGCGTCAAAGGCGTCGCTGGAGATCGGATCGTCCCTTCCCCAGATCACGTCGAATTCTTCCTGCAACGCCGAGAGCGTGCCCTGCGAGAACAGTTCGGCCATTGTTCGCCAATGAGGATCAAGTATGACGGCGGGCTTCGTCACAGGGTTTCGTCGAACAAGTGCGCATGCGCCGGGTCGAAATCGAACGAAACCGCGTCGCCCGGATGCAGGATCGTGTCCTCCGGCAGCGCCGCAACGATGCTGTCTTTCGAAGTCAGGCGCACGTCCACGATCGTTTCGCTGCCCAGCCGCTCGGTCAGGACCACCCTGCCGTTGAGTGGCCCTGTGCCGTCCGACGCGGGCCTCAGTTGCTGCGGGCGAATGCCGAGCGTCGCCTTCTGGCCGGTCGTGTAGCTGTGTTCGCCTTTCTTGACATCAAGACCGTTGATCGCGGGACCTGAGACCCTGACCATTTCGGCGCCCGCACTTTCCACAGAGACCGCGATGAAGTTCATGGATGGTGCTCCAAGGAAGCCGGCGACAAACAGGTTGGCGGGGTTGTGATAGAGGTCCATCGGCGCCCCCGCCTGCATGACCTCACCATCCCGCAGCACAACGATCTTGTCGGCGAGTGTCATGGCCTCGACCTGATCGTGGGTCACGTAGATCATTGTGGTCTTCAATTGGGAATGCAGCGTCGCGATTTCCTGGCGCGTGCTCATACGAAGAGCCGCGTCAAGATTCGACAGCGGTTCGTCGAAGAGAAAGACCGACGGGTCGCGCACGACCGCTCGGCCTATTGCCACCCTTTGCCGTTGGCCGCCCGAGAGCTGGGAAGGGCGACGGTCAAGGAGATTTTCCATCTGGAGCATGCGCGCAGCCTCCGCGACCTTTTGCTCAACCACGCTCTTGCTTTCCTTGCGAATGGTGAGGCCGAAGGCGATGTTCTCGCGCACGGTCATGTGGGGAAAGATCGCGTAGGACTGGAAGACCATTGCGACTCCGCGTTCCTTGGGCTGGAGGTCGTTGACGACACGGCCGCCGATCCGAAGCTCGCCGCTGGATATGTCTTCGAGCCCGGCAATCAGTCTCAGCAGGGTGGACTTTCCGCAACCCGACGGGCCCACAAAGACGACGAATTCCCCGTCCACGATGTCGATGTCGACCCCTCGGATGACTTCGACTGTCCCGAACTGCTTGCGAACATTGGAAAGTTGAATGCCAGCCATGTCAGCGCTCCAGGGTCAGGGTTCCGTCCGCGCGCCGGTACACGGGCGCGGGATCCATGATGTAGCCGCCAAAGCAGTCCGGTCCACCGTCCTTGAACCCGAGGAGCTTGAGGCCGTCGTGCTCGACGATGCGGGCGGCGTAGCGAAGGACTTTCGTATCAAGCGCATCGCCGTCCGGCAGCCGCCAGGGCCCGCGCGGCGATTCGCCGATCAAGTAGTGCGTGCCGCGCCCGATACGACCGTTCCTCTCTTCGTTCCAGCGGGCCTGATGTTTGGGATCCATGCAGAAGAGGCAGTGCCATCTGCCGCCGATCTGCAGAACCTGCGGCACTTCAAGCTGGCCCCAGCCGCCAGTGAACACCGGAGGTTCCAGCGTCCACGTCATCAGGTCGGGCGAGGTAGCAAATCCGATGCATCCTGCATCATTGACTTCGTCGATCCCAGCCGCGCGCGCTGTGAAGAACATCAACCACCCCGGGCCGACCGGATCCTTCATGACCCAGGGGTCGCGCATGGCACGATCGTGCCATGCGCCCTCCCAGTCGGTCTCGTAATGCACGGAGTTCGGGCCTGTCAGATCGAGACAGAGGCCATCTCCCACCCGCTCCCAGGTCTCCAGATCTTTGCCGACGGCGTGACCGATCCGCTGGATCAGCGCGCCTTCCGCTTCGGAGGTGCCGGTAAAAAAATAGTGCCACGAGCCATCGTCGCCACGCAGCGTCGACCCAGTCCAGATGGTCTTGTCGTCCCAAGCCGGACCTTCGGAAGGCGCAAGCGAGGTTCCGTGATGCTCCCACGTTACGAGATCGTCGCTGATGGCATGGCCTTGGGTCACGTTCCAGTGGCGAAGATCCGGATCGCCGATCGATTTCGGAGCCTTCAGGTACCAGCAATGCCAGTGGTTGCCGTCGTGCAGGTACCAGCTGTCCCAGACCCAATGATCTTCAAGTGCCAGCATGCCTACCCCTTCACGCCCGTTGACGCGATCGAGGCGATGAACGCGCGTTGCAGGACCAGATAGAATGCCAGGACGGGCACCGTGATGATGGTGAGATAGGCCATGATCTCGCCCCATGCCGTGTTCAGCTGGAAGAAGTAGAGCAGTCCCACCATGATCGGTCTCAGGCCCTCTTCCTGCACGACCATGATCGGCCAGATGAACTGGTTGTTGTACATCTCGAGAAACTTCAGGATCGCGACCGTCGCGATGACGGGTCCGGAAAGCGGCATCACCACGCGGCGATAGATCTGAAACCAGCTTGCGCCCTCAACGCGGGCCGACTCAACGAGATCACGCGGCAAGTCGCGGAAGTACTGGACGAAGAGGAAGATCTCCAGCGCCCGGATGATCCAAGGCACGATCTGCACCTGGTAGGAGTTGAGCCAACCCCAGGTGACCCCTTCGGTGCTAAGCCACGGCAGATTGTTCACCAGGAGAAGCAGGGGCACGGCAACGGTCTCGAAAGGCAGGATGTACGTCGCGATGATGATCGCCAGAACAACCGTCTTGCCACGCCATTCGATGAACACGAACGAGAAGGCCGCGATCGAGGCAAGGAACAGCGACAGCACAAGCGTGGTCGCCGTGATGAAGACAGAATTGAAGATGAAGAGTCCGACTGGAGCCCTGCTGAAGGCATCGCGGTAGTTGTCGACGCCGATGTCCCCGACCGGCAGGAATGCGCGCAGTGACGAGCTGTCGCTCAGGAGCTGCAGGTCCGGTTTGAGCGAAGACATGACCATGAAGAGGATCGGCAGGACGAAGATGCAGGCGATGAACCCAAGGAAGAGATACAGTCCGATCAGCCGCGTCTTGCGTTCAAGGGTCATGTCACTTCTCCCGCGTCAGCCAGCGTTGAAGAAGAGAAATCGAGAGAACGAAAAGGAAGAGGAAGACGGAAATCGTCGATCCGCCCGAAATGTCCTGCTTTCCATAGCCGCGCTCGACCATCTGGAAGACGATGGATTGCGTGCTGTCAAGCGGGCCGCCCCCCGTCATGACCGCGATCTGCGGATAGAGCGTGAATGCCTGCATTGTGATGATGATCATGACCAGAATTGCGGTGTTGCGGAGGCCGGGCCACGTCACGTACCGAAACGTCTGCCAGCGCGAGGCTCCCTCGATCCTTGCCGCTTCGTAGAGTGATTCCGGGATCGTCTGAAGCCCCGATAGCCATATGATCATGTGAAAGCCGACGCCCTGCCAGATCGACATCGCCATGATCGAGGGCAGTGCGGTGGATTTCTGCCCAAGCCAGTCGACAGGCTCGAACCAACCGAAGGTCAGCATGTCGAGCACCGTGTTCAAGAGTCCGTTCTGGCCGTCATAGATGAACCGCCAGAGCATCGAGACCACGACCATCGAGATCACGACGGGCATGAAATAGATCGTCCGGAAGATGTTGATGCCGCGAACCTTCCGGTTGATGAGCAGCGCCAGGCCTAACGCCGCTGCCGCCTGAAGCGGCGCGACGACAACCACAAAGAAAAGGGTGTTGCGCACGGCTTTCAGGAAGACAACGTCGGAAGCCAGCACGAAAGTGCGCCGGTCTACACCGCGACCGAAACTGAACCACTCGCGCTTGCGATAGTATTCGGGGTAGTCGTCCTTGTTTCGGGTGTACGAGCGCAGCGACGGGAAGACGGGCTCTCCGTCCTTCGTCCTGACGGCGCCGTCCTCGTTGCGTTCGGCCTCGAGAGTGAGAATGGAGAGTCCGAAGAGACGCTTGTAATTCGCGGTCCCGACCCATTCGGTCGGGTTCGGAGACACAAGGCGCTGGTTCGTAAAGGAGAATCCAATCGCCATGAAGAAGGGAATGATCAGGAATGCTGCGATCAGCAGGAACGCGGGTCCGGCCATCAGCCAGCCCGCACGATTCTGCTGTGTCAGTCTCGATGCCATCGCGGCGTTCGGGCAAGTGTCGTCGGGCGGGCCGCAGTCCGGCCCGCCCGCTGCTCACGATCAGTTGCCGTAGCCGTTGTTGGCCTCGATGTCAGCATCGATCTCGTCAACGGCGGCGTCGAGCGTGTCCGCAACGTTGGCCCCGTCCGCGATGTCTGCCAAGGCCTTTTCGAAGACCTTTGCGACGACCGGATAGCCAGGGGTCACGGGCCGCACGAGGGCCTGCGCGTTGGAGAGCCCAAAGAACACCTCAAGTGGGCCGCCCGGGGCGTAGTTCGTCGTCATGGCCGCCGCCGAAGGAGTAGACGGGATCAGGCCGATGCCGTCGGAGAAGGCGGCAAGGTACTTGTCCTGAATGGCATGCTCGATCCAGGCAGCCGCCCCGTCGGGATGCTCGCAGGATTCGGTGACGCCGAACTGCCACGAAGCCGCACCGATGGTCGGTCCGTTCCCGAGGTCCGGCGCGGGCAGGAACATGAGGTCCTCAACGCCGCCGTCCATCGTCGGGACCGCTGCCCAGTTGCCGTTCCAAGAGAAGGCGTACCTGCCTTCGATGAATCCTGTGTCGCGGTCAGCGCCGTCCTGGCTGTTGCCCGGGGCGTATCCACCGGCAAACAGGTTCTGCCACCACTCGCCAAAGGCAAGTGCGGCATCGCCGTTCAGCGCACCCTCGGCCGTCGTGTAGTTCGAGCGGTCGATCATGTCGCCACCGAAGCTCTGGATGAACGGACCAAAGGCATACGGGAACCACTCCCCTTTCCACGCCATGCCGAGGTCGAGCGCATATTCGTACTTGCCGGAGTCCTTGGCGGCATCAAGCGCGGCCTGCAGTTCGTCCCGCGACCAAGGGTTGTCGAGCGTGGGCGTGCGCAGGCCGAGCTCGTCGAGCGTCGACTGGCGGGCATAGATGGCGACGGCTGCGTCCCAGAGCCCGATCGAGTAGAGCGTGTCGTTCCAGATGCCCTTGGTGCCGGGCAGGAAGTCAGCGATCTTCGACTCGTCGATGGGCAGGGGCTGCATGTATCCGGCCCAGGCCCAACGCGGCATGACAGGGCCGTCGACATCGATGATACACGGCAGGTTGCCTGCCAGCGCGGCGGCCTCGACGGAATCGTTGTAGCTTTCCTGCGGGAAACTCTCGATGACGACGTTCCAGTCCGACTGGCCGGAATTGAAGTCGTCGATGATCTGGTTGATGATGTTCGACTCAACCTCGTTGCCGGCACCATGGTACCACATGGTCACCGTGGTCTGCGCGGTGGATGCTCCTGCTGCGAGTGCGGAAGCGGCCAGCGCCGCGCCAAAGGTTTTCAGTTTCATGAGAACGTACTCCCTATGTTGCTCCTGAGTTTCGTCACTGAGTTCAGGGCGGTCACGGATGACCGCCAATGGACGGGTCCCGGAACCATTTCCGAACCCGCAAGCTGCTCGCTTTCGCCATTGATCATGCCCAGAGCGATCTCTGCCGCTCTTTGTCCCATCGCCAGATAGGGCAGCTCCACCGTGGTCAGCGGGGGATAGAGTGTCTCGGCTATGGCCCGATAGTTGTCGAAGCCGGCAACGGAAAAGTCCTCGGGGATGCGAAGCCCGCGCGACCGGATCAGCCCATAAAGCCGAAGGGCCATCTCGTCGTTTCCGCAGCAAATCACGGTTGGTGGCTTGTCGAGCGCGAGAACCGAGTCGAGTGCGCGCTGAAGCAGTCTGCCATCGTCATCCTCGACGTTCCTGCGCGCCATGATTTCCAATGCGCCATCGTAGGGAATGCCGGCGGCTTCAAGCGCGGCGCGATATCCCTTCGAACGCAGTTTCGTGGCCACCATGGCAGGGTCAAGCGTGAGATAGGCGATTCGCTCGTGTCCCGAGCGGACCAGGTCCGTCACGAGATCGAACTGGCATCGCTCGTCGTCTGGCACGATCGCCGGCGTGCCGTCCGCATCGAAACAGTTGACCAAGACGACCGGGCAGTTTCCGGCGCCGGTGTCGAGGGTGACTTGCTGGTGATAGTCGGCGACGTAGACCAGCGCCTCGACCCTGTGTTGCAGGAACGTGCGCACCAGTTGTGGCACCTTGGCCGATGTTCCGCCGGTATCCGCGATGATCAGTGTCTTGCCGCTGTCGGCCATGACCTTCTGGATACCCTGGACGATGTAGAGATCCGGCAGCCCTGTCGGCTCCATCGGTTCGAGCTTGTGGCTGAGTGCGCCAGTGACGAGTCCGATCAACCCCGACCGATTGGATCGCATCATTCGCGCCGCGTTGGAAGGGACGTAGCCAAGTTCCGCCATTGCCGTTTCGACGGCCTTCCGCGTTTCCCGACCAACGGGTGCGTCACCGTTCAGGACACGGCTGACGGTCTTCGGCGAAACGCTTGCCGCCTTCGCAACGTCGTAGATCGTGGCCAACGCGATCCCCCCGCTTGACGCCGAACGTCTCCAGGACTCCCGGCGACAACACTCATGACATCGAAGTCATGACATCGAAGTCATGACATCGGTGTCATAGCAGTTCGCTCACGAAGGCGCAAGAGTCAGTTGTCATGCCCGAGTGCCTGGATTTGCACCGGGACATCCCCAGATGGATGCGGCGCAGTCTGGATTCATCCAGGACAGCGGAGACACTTCCTGCTTGGGAAGTCAGATCGGCGGACACCGAATCCCGACAACAAGATCGGCAGGCGTCGAACATGGCTGCGCGGCATTGATGACACCAACGTCCAATTCAAGGTTAAGCCGAGGCAAGGGAAATTGGTAGGCAGTGGCCAATCTGGACGGAAGAGTGATCGACGCGCCCATTGAAGCGCGGGCCAAGGCCGTGCTGGCACAGGCGAAACGTCACTACCGATGATGATGCCCCGAATCAGGTTTGGAAGAATTGCGAGTTCCCACCGGCATTGGGTCAACTTGTGGCAGACAACTTGAAGCGAAACGCATTGAATTTCGGGCGGTCACGGGGATGGTGGTGGAGCCAAGGGGATTTGAACCCCTGACCTCTTGCATGCCATGCAAGCGCTCTCCCAACTGAGCTATGGCCCCATCAAGAACGACGATGCGTTGTCCGCAACGACGTGGGTAAAGGCTTGGGTGGCCTCACGCAAGCGATTTCACGAATCGTCGTCTTCGGTAGGCACATCCGCGATTTCATCAAGCGAGACATTGGAGTCGTCATCATCGTCTTCGAGAACTTCGTCTTCCAGACTGACGTCCGAATCGTCATCGTCTTCCTCAAGCACGATATTCTCGTCCTCGAATTCGGTCGCGCCTTTTGCCGCTTCCTTATCCTCTTCAGCCGCAATGCGCTTTGCCTTGTCCACGTCAAGGACGATCGGCTCGCCCGTATACGGGCTGACGACCGGATCCCTGTTGAGGTCATAGAACCTCTTGCCGGTGGTCGGGCAAACCCGCTTGGTGCCCCATTCTTCCTTGGGCATGTCCGCCTCATATCCTGAATGTTCCTAGGAATCGCGCGCGACGTGCCACAATGCCCCGGTTCTGTCAAAGGGATTCGCTGCACTGACTACGACTTTATTGTGCCAAGGCCCGTTGATGCCGGACTCCGGCAGGACGCAAAGGCCTGATGCTTGTCACTTGCACACGGTATCATCAGCGCCTTTCGCGTGGTCGCGCTCCATCGGTGGTTCTCGTGTCTGCATGCGCAGTCTGGCCGCTGAATGGCAATTGGATTGAAGTGGCGATTCGCGCGATGACTAGACCGAAATTTCCATGTCATCCGACAGATTGCCACCAGTCACAATTCGGGATTGTGTCGGCCCGGCGGCATGTGGACAACCAATGCCTGGAGCAACAATCCCACCATAAGGCCGTTGAGAAGGTGCCACAGGAAGTGCGTGCCGACACCACCTGTCGCCGCACAGACCTGCAGGTCGATTGTCCGAAAGACAAGCGATAGGAAAAAGACCAGAGTCGCACCGGCTACAAGCCCGCATGCAGGGTGCTGACGCGCAAATGCAATGCCTGCGAATACGGTGAGGGCGATCAACGCCGGCAGGTATTGGAGCGATCCGTTGAGGCGCATTGGAGCAGGATCCGCGCCGGTCGTCACGCTTTGCCCACCAATCCAGATGGCTATGCAGGTTGCTACTGCGGCAATCACAGCAATCCGGGCAGTGCGGACGACATTCTGTCCCGTCGTCCTCCAGATGACCGCAAGTACATAGAGAGTGACGAAACTCCAGATCGGGATAACGTCAGCGAGTTCTGCCGCCGGGCTTGCCAACGTGTGGAAGAGGAAGGATCCAATTCCTATGCAACCGCCGAGTGCGATAAGCAGGAGTTCCAAGAGGTCACGCCTTTCTCGGCCCATTGCCACTGGCAATGCATATGCGGCGGCAAGCAAGAAGGCGGCATTGCTGACGGCATTTACGGGTTCGTCCCAGAAACCTGGCGCAGTGCGCTCGCAATACAGGTCGATGAACCGCGGGCTGAGCATGGAAGCTTCCCTACGCATGGCATCGCGCCGCATCAAGTTGGTACGGCCAAAATGGAATGCTTCCGGCGACTTGCCCTCCGCCGCGGGCTCGGCCTCAATTCCAGGTGGCAGCTCCAGCCGCAAACGTGCATGCCCCTTGGAAAAAAAAATGCCAGTTTGCAGCCAATGAGACCTGTCCGAGAAACGCAGGTCGCCGACGTGCAAGCGGAACCAAGGAAAATTCCTTTGGAACTGCGGACTTCCGGTTCCCCGGCAAGGATCCAGTGAACCTGCACGGCACGAAATCGAGGTCAGTGCGATGCAGGCGTGCCAAGACTCCCGGAGGGTTGAAGATCGGCTTTTGAATTGACGCCTTGGCTTGCCAGGGCTGACATGCCGTGACGAATTCGCATTGTTCGGGCCAGCCTGTCATGGCACGGTAGCGCCAAGATGCAGGCGGTGCGCCAGGCAGGCAAGAAGCAAATGGGATATTTTGGCCTTGAATCGGTGCCTGGCACGCAGATCGATGTGCGGAGGTCTGCGCGAGCTCGCCGATTGAGCCTAAGGGTGTCGAATCTTGACGGTCGCGTGACACTGACGATGCCGGCAGGCATGAATTTGCGCGCAGCACGAGAATTTGCCGAAGAGAAGGCCAAGTGGATTGCGAGTGCGGTCGCAAGACTGCCGTGCCCGACGCTGGTTGACGTCGGAGTGGAGATTCCGGTCGAAGGCGAGATGCGCATGATTGTGGCAGGGGCTGAGGCGACTGCAAAGCTTGCGGATGGCGCAATCAAAGTCCCTGCAGATTCTGCTGCACCTGCAGCGAAGGCGCTTCTGCAGGAGCTTGCCCACGAGCGCCTGACCTCCGCAGCGCAACGATACTCCCGTGCGATCGGAAGAGATTTTCGGCGGTTGACGCTCAAGGACACGCGTTCCCGTTGGGGTTCGTGCTCCGAGAAGGGCAATCTGATGTTTTCGTGGCGCCTGATTCTGGCGCCGCCAAGCGTGCTCGACTATGTCGCCGCCCACGAGGTCACGCATCTCAGGCATATGGACCATTCGCGCGCCTTTTGGAACTTGGTCAGGGCAGTCTGTCCCGAGTACCAGACATCTCGCAACTGGCTGAGGCGAGAAGGCGCAGGTCTTCACCGGTATCGATTCAGTCCCGACGATTGACGCAGAACTTCCTTTGTGATCACAATCCGGCATGCAGGCGAGGCCGAACGAACCGCCGATTGCCGCCCATGAGCGCGTCTACCGGACCCTTAGGTCTCGGATCATGCATGGTGAAATGGTGCCGGGATCAGCGCTGACGTTGCGGGGCATCGGACAGGAATTCGGGACGTCGATGACGCCTGCGCGCGAGGCAGCACGCCGCCTGGTGGCGGAAGGCGCCCTGACGATGTCCGTGTCGGGCCGCATCTCGACCCCTGAGCTTGCCAACGACCGGATAGAGGAGCTGGCGTCCCTTCGCGGCCTGCTGGAAACCGAACTCGCCGTCCGCGCCCTGCCGCGTGCGCACTTGGCCCTGATTGAACGCCTGACTGCGATCAACAGCACGGTTGCGGAGGCGATCAGGAGGGGAGATGCAGTCGCCTACATTCGCACGAACCTGGAGTTCCACCGGACGCTCTACCTTCGTGCCCAAGCTCCGGCGATGCTGGCCTTGGTTGAAACGGTCTGGCTTCAGCTTGGGCCGACGATGCGCAAGCTGTACGGCCGCATGCGGCAGGGCAGGCCACCGGACAGCCATCGCCTGATACTGGCGGCGCTGCGCAACAGGGAGGAGGCGGCGCTGCGCGTGGCCGTCAGGACGGACGTGACCAAGGGCCTGAGACTCCTCATGACTTGAAGGTGTCATGTTGTACGGGCTGAACTGGGTTCGCGTCCTGAAGCGGCCAGATCTGGAATTGGATCGCGCTGCATGTTTCGCCGCCCGATGGCAGATGTCGGGACCTTTGCGGGTCCGCGTGGACGCACCCATCAAGGCAGCGTCTGCCGTATCATGGAACGTTCTTCACGCAAAGCCTTGTTCGCCCATGGACGACCTATATGCTCGTGCCGAGCACAGGGAGAGGAGCCCATGGACGAAGAGACATTGGCGGCAGATCTTCGGGAGCGGGTATGGCTCGGCGAAGGGGCTGGGTCATTTGCGAGTTTCTGCGCGCAAGTGTCGGAGACGGCAAATCTTGGCGACTGGCCCGAGGCAGTGGCGATCGAATGCAACGTGCCGATCTATGAAGGGTCGCGTGTGCGGGCAGCGGCGGCTGATTCCGCCCGGTCTATCGACATCATGTCCGAATGGAACGCTGTCCTTGATTCTGGCCCGGGCATAATCGTCATTCGTGGCGGCATGGCAGGCACCGAAATTGTCGATGAGGCCACGGAGATCTTCGAACGCATCATTGATGACGAGCGGGCCAGCGGTACGGGCGGTGGGGATCACTTTGCGAAGCCCGGAGCGAATGACCGGGTCTGGAACGCGGCGCAAAAGCATTGCTTGGCCAGCCCCGCGAATTTCCTGCGCTACTACGCGTCGGACGCAATTGCGCTGGCGGCCCGGGCATGGCTGGGGAGGGGCTATCAGCTGACGGCACAGGTCAACCGAGTGAACCCGGGCGGTGCAGCGCAGACTGCGCACCGGGACTATCATCTGGGCTTCATGAACGCTGATCAACTGGCGACATATCCGATCCAGGCGCACGAGTTTTCTCCCCGCCTGACGCTCCAGGGGGCAATCGCGCATTGCGACATGCCTGTGGAGAGCGGCCCGACGATGCTTCTGCCGTATTCGCAGCGCTTCACCGAGGGATACGTGGCTTTCGGTCGGCAGGAGTTTCAGGAATTCTTCGCCAAAGCCCATGTGCAACTGCCGCTTGAGAAGGGCGATCTCCTGTTCTTCAACCCGGCGGTCATGCACGGTGCCGGCACGAACCGGTCACACGACATTCGACGGATGGCGAATCTCCTGCAGATCGGATCCGCCTTCGGACGATCGATCGAAGCCGTGAACCGGTCGGCAATGTCCGTGGCGCTCTATCCGGTGATGGCAGAGGCCCACGCGTCCGGATCGTTGACGTGGATGGAAGTCCAGAATGCCATTGCCGCTTCCGCCGAGGGCTACGCGTTTCCGACGAACCTGGACCGCGACCCGCCCGTGGACGGCCTCATACCGAAGAGCCAGGCAGAACTGATGGCGGCGGCGCTGGAGCGAGGAGCATCTGCAGATGACTGGGAAGCAGAGGTTGCGGCGATGGACCAGCGACGAATTCCCTGACCCAGGTCTTGTCGACTTTGGAGTGAGTGCAGGGAAGTGACGCCTGAGTCATGCAGGTCAGTTCAGGAATTGATGTCAGGAACCCATTTCATTGTATTGGAAACGACAGATGCTGATGTCGGCCGGTCCATTGCCATTGCGCCGCACCGTGCAGCACCGGAATTGGCTGAATTGCAGGCAATGGGCAGCGGGTGATCAGGAACGTGCGCTCCTCCCGCACGTTCCCGAGGCGGCCTTGAATGGTCGGCATGAATGCGTTCGATCAGTGAATCTGGACAACAAGGCCATGATAGCGGCTCAGTTGGCCAGTCCTGGTTGCTGTGACTTGCAAGTCTGGTCGCCAGCTCATTCGGTCCGATCGGCTGCGCGTGACCGTGGTCGGACGTCTTCCGGGTGGCGTGTTTTGCCGTTGCACCATGTCCAGATCAGAATTCCGGTCCGGGAGTGCGCCAGAATCGAAAGGGCGGATGGGTGAGAGTACCCGAGCAAGCCCAGTCTTCCGGAAACCGCGAGTGACGTGATGTGACTTCCCGGACTGCGACGGCAACGACGCGGAGTGTCCTTGGCCCAACCCAAGTCTCTACTGCGCAGGTACGCGGGTGACGACTGCCCCGACGTCACCAATGAGATCGAAGAACCTTGGACAGGTCTTGCCGACGCATTCGGGATGATCGAGCCGAACGCCGCTGCCGGCCAGGCCAAGCACCGACAGTGCCATGGCCATGCGATGGTCATCGCGGGTCTCCAGTTCGGCGAACCGTGGCTTCCCCGGCTGGATTGTCCATCCGTCGGGTCTCTCAGCGACCTCGATTCCTGCACGACGCAGGGCAGCGGCCATCGCGTCAATGCGATCGCATTCATGATTGCGAATGTGTTCCACACCGGCAATCGAGATCGGGCCGTCAGCAAAGGGTGACAGGGCAGCAACGGTCAAGGCGATGTCCGAACAGTCGTTCAGATCGAACTGTTGGCTGCCACGGAGCTTCGGCAAATCCGCTGGCCGCGAGATTCTGACTTCTTCCGCACCCAGCCAATCGACCTTGCATCCGAGCATTTGAAGTATCTCCAAGAAACGAATGTCTGGCTGAAGGCTGCCTTTGGTGAGATTCGGGATCGTGATCACGCCGCCCAGGGCTGCGGGAAGAGCGGAGAAATAGGATGCGGTTGAGGCGTCAGCTTCCACCGAAATGTCGCGGGCCGTGTACCGGGTCGGCTGTACAATAACTCGCGACAAGTCTGGCGCGGCCTCGACTTCGGCTCCCGCGGCGCTCATGCAATCGATCGTGATATCAACGTATTGACGTTGGACGACTTTGCCATCCGTTACAAAGCTCAGCGGCCTGTCGGCTTGGGGTGCGGCCAGCAACAGGCCGCTCAGATACTGGCTGGAAATGTTGCCGGAAACCTCTGTCTCGGAAGCGGTCAGGCACCCTCCCTGCACCACAACAGGCAGATGGCCGGGGTGACCAAGCGGCTTGATGCTGTTCGGTGCAAGTTGGGCCAGAGCGTCGAATACGCCATTCATCGGACGGCTCTTCATCTGTTCGCTGGCCGTCAGAGTCCAATTTCCGCCAGCCCCAAGGGCGAGAATGCATGGCAGGAAACGGGCAATCGTCCCAGCCGACCGAACGTTGATTTCTGTCCCGTCAACAGGTCTCTTGCGACCGATACCCCGGATCGTGACGTCTTCGCCGGTTTCCTCTACCCCGCACCCAAGGGAACGCGCCGCCTCAATCCCCGCTCTGGTATCGTCGCTTTGCAGAGTGCGGTGGATGGTGGTCGTCCCGTCGCTGACAAGAGCGATCATGATTGCCCTGTTGGTGATGCTCTTGCTCGAAGGCACGGTGACACTTCCGTCCAGATCGCCGGAGAACTTCTGGACAGTCACTCTGTTGGTGGAACGTGCGTGCATGCGTGGTGCCTCGTCTGGCGAAGGGGAACGACTGGACTGCACATGCGCCCTTGCCGAGGGAAGGACAACCCGCTTCGGCTGCCCGACGGGCCGGTTCAACCTAAGATCGGGTTCAAGGGTCTCTTGCCGTGCCGTGCAGGAGCCGTGTCTGCGACCTGCTGTTCAAGAGTACCCCAACTGGCGATTGTTGCCCACCGGACGCCATGGACGGTCGCGCTATCGCCGATTTGGTCGCGGAGAACCAAGGTCGTCAGCTGACACAGGCAGGTCATGCGGAAAATTGAAAATGCTCAGTTATGCGCTGGACTGATTTCAAAGTCCGGCCTTACGTGAATGCCGTCCTTGATGAGGAAATTCTTGATCTCGGCACAGGGAAAATTGCGCGGAAGGCGCGGGGAATACAGCATTGAGCTGACAATCGCGGCTGAGGCGCCGGTCCTCAGCACGTCGGCCACGTGTCGGGTCGTTCCCGCGCCGCCAGAGGCGATGACGGGCACATTCACCGAGTCGCAGATTGCGTCCATCAATTCGATGTCAAAGCCCGCGTGGGTGCCATCCTGGTCGATGCTGTTGACGCACAATTCGCCTGCACCGAGATCAACAGCCCGTTTTGCCCAGTCAAGCGCATCCATGCCGGTGAATTCCCGCGCGCCGTCGATGGCGATCTCGAATCCGGTCGGGATTGTCACGCTTCTCTTGACCCGCTTGACCTGCATGCTGACAACCATGCATTGGCGACCGAATTCCCTGGCCCCGTGCGATATGATTTCGGGATTGCGTACGGCCATTGAATCGATGCTTATCTTTTCTGCGCCTGCGCCGAGTACCGCCATCATGTCCGACAGGTCGCGGATGCCACCGCCAACCGTGAAGGGCACAAAGATCCGACCGGCCACCATGCGCACCGTACGCAGGTCAATGGGCCGTTTGTCGGAGCTCGCCTTGATGTCATAGAAGATGACTTCGTCGATGCCGTCGTCGTACAAGTCGGAAATGACATCAACCGCCGGGCGGATCTCGATGTTGTTCTGGAACTTTCGCGCCTTGGTCACCATTCCGTCAACGACGTCAAGGCATGCAATGATCCGCTTGGTCAGCATTTTGCGCTCTCAACTGCAAAGTTCTTCAGCATTCTCAGGCCGACAGGACCGCTTTTTTCGATGTGGAACTGAGTGGCCCAGACATTGTCCTTGCCAATGATGGCAATGGAGCGTCCGCCATAGTCGGTCGTGCCGACCACCACGTGTTCATCTTCGGGGAGCGCGTGGTACGAATTGACGAAATAGGTGTAGCAGCCGCCTTGGATGCCTTCGAAAATCGGATGATCCCGGGCCTTCCGAACCTCGTTCCATCCGATCTGGGGTATACGCACGTCAGCCTCGCAAAACCGGCGCACGGTGCCGGGCAGCCAGCCAAGACAGGTGGCGTCGCCCTCTTCGCTGTGTGCAAAGACGACCTGAAGACCGACACATATCCCTAGATAGGGCCGGCGCCTCTGCATCACGAATTCGCTCATTGGCGCGATCAAGCCCAGCTCGCTCAGCGAGTCCATCGTGGCCCCGGCAGATCCCACTCCGGGCATGACAATCGCATCCACGGCTGCAAGGCTCTCGGGAGAGTTGACCATCGCAAAGGGGACGTTGATGGCTGACAAGGCAGCCGCGACGCTTTCCGAATTTCCGGCCCTGTAGTCAACGATGCCGATCTTCCGCATGCGGTGCTCCAAGTTTCGCATAGTGCAGTTGGCCAAACAAAATGCCTGATAGCAAGAGGCCAGGCAGGGCCATGACCGGTCAGTTTCGGCGCTGTTTAAAAGATGCGCCGTAAGACCCCGTCCTTCAGGGAGGGGAGCAGTCACTGGGGAAGCTACGGAATTGCCAACGGTTTGGTAATTCCTGACGGGATTGCCGTTACGGCTTGAAGGATTAGAAGAGACTTACTGAGCCAGCGGCGTAGTCTTGGTTGCCCGAGTTCATGAGCATGCGAGTGTGATCCAGTTCTGGAAACGCCGCCGACCTGCCGAATGTCATGGGAGGCTGTGCAGAGCGGTTCACGAGGCCAGCATGACCGGTCGCTCCAGCCGAGGCCGTTCGCAACCGCGATGGTTACGCTCTCGAGCATCGCTCATCGTCCAGAATTCCGAAGCCTGGCAGCCTGTATCGGTCTGGATCGAGTGGCATGACTGTGGACCAGCGATGGTTGTCGATCACCGCCGGAGTTGATAGCAGAGCCAATCAAGTTCAGGGGAGTGCGCGCCCATGCCTGTCATCACGGAAGTTGCCGACCTGAAACGCATTTATCGTCGCCGCGTGCCGAGGATGTTCTATGACTACACCGAAAGCGGATCTTGGAGCGAGCAGACCTTTCGCGAAAACACCAGTGACTTCAGCGAAATCCGTCTGCGGCAACGGATCGCGGTCGATCTCGCAAATCGATCGGTGGCAACCCGGTTGATCGGCGAGGATGTGGCGATGCCCGTGGTCCTGGCGCCAGTCGGGCTCTTGGGCATGCAATGCGCCGACGGCGAGATAAAGGCAGCTCGTGCGGCCGAAAGGGCCGGCGTGCCGTTTTGCCTTTCGACCATGTCGATCTGTTCAATCGAGGACGTGGCCGCGAACACTGACAAGCCCTTCTGGTTTCAGGTCTATACGCTGAAGGACAATGACTTCATGTCGCGCCTCTTGGCACGTGCCCGGGCCGTTGGCTGCCCTGCAATCGTCATCACGGTCGATCTGCAGGTTCTCGGACAACGCCACAAGGACGTCAAGAACGGCCTTTCGGCCCCTCCGAAGCTTACAATGGCGTCAATTGCGAACATGATGACCAAGGTGTCCTGGGGACTGGGAATGCTCGGGACGAAGCGACGTTCCTTTGGCAATATCGTCGGGCATGCAGAAGGGGTGACCGACCCGTCATCGCTCTCTTCCTGGACAGCGGAGGCATTTGATCCATCACTCAATTGGGACCGGATAAAGGAGTTGATGGACATGTGGGGAGGAAAGGTGATTCTGAAAGGAATCCTCGACGTGGAGGACGCCGTGACGGCCGCCGAACTGGGCGCCGACGCGATAGTCGTCTCGAACCACGGCGGGCGTCAGCTCGATGGGGCGCTCTCATCGATCCGGATGCTCCAGCCGATTGTCAGGGCGGTCGGCAGCAAAGCGGAAGTCTGGCTTGATGGCGGAGTTCGCAGCGGTCAGGACGTGCTGAAGGCTGTGGCACTTGGTGCAAGGGGAGTCATGGTCGGACGCTCCTACGTCTATGGCCTGGGCGCCATGGGTGAAGCTGGCGTGACCGCCGCTCTTGATGTCATCAGGAAGGAACTGGACGTCTCGATGGCGCTTTGCGGCCGTCGCGACATCGCCGATGTGGACCGCGAGATTCTTCTCGTGCCGGAAGGGTACTCCGGCGGGTTTGGCTGAGCGTCCCGAGAGTCAGGGGTCAGGATTCCGTGGCGGTGCCGGGCATCGTCACTGTGCCGCCATGGCAATCTCCCGGCAGCATTCGGGCCCGGCGCAATCGAGCCTGTTGCCTGATCTTGCAATGCTTCAGGTAACGACCGGGGCGTGAGGCCGTCCGTCGCGGCGTGTGTCGTCAGGAGATCTCGGCGAGGATTTCGTCGATTATCTTCATTCCGGCGCCCCAACCCTTGTTGAAGTCGGAAGCGGCGGCGGCGAAGGCGGCCTCTTCCGCGTCGGTGGCCTCGTGCGGGTCCCAGTTCAGCGTGAGAAGGGTTCCTCCGTCACGGTCCTCCAAGGTCACGGTCGTCAGGAGCGTACGTGGCCAGTCCGGCATCATGGGGTTGGCGGTGACTTTCCAATCCTCGTCCGCATTCGACATCAGGAAGACCAGTCGGTCGGTCGGGCTCACTTCGGTGAACTCCATCCGTTGGTTCATGGAGCGTTCGCCCATCCTCATTTCGTTCAGCCAGAGGCCGCCGGGCTTGAATTCGAATTCGTGGATTACCGTTTCGACGCCAGGTCCGTACCAGCGCTGAACCAGGTCAGCCTCGGTCCATGCGCGCCAAACTAGGTCCTTTGGTGCGTCGAAAACGCGGGTCATACTGAAAGGTTGTGAGTTCATGGGTTCTTCCCTGTTTGGAGGTCGGTGGACAGTCCGCCTGTTGGCAGTGCAAGACGCGCTCTGCCAGGTCGGCATGGCATCATCATTATGTCGACGGGGAGCACGGCTGGTTGCTTCTCGGCACGGCGTCTCGTGCATGTCCGGCTTCCTGGTGCCATGACGACCGGGTGGCCGGGCTCACGGCTGCAGAATTCGACGGTCCGGCAGTTCATTGTCAGAAGCTCTTGTTAAGCGTCAGGAAGAACGTGCGTCCCCAACCGGCTGCCACGGGGCCGTCCACGCTGCTGGGGTTGGCGGTGTCGACGGTGAGACCGGCATCGGTGAGGTTGAAGACGCCGGCCGTCATCCGCGCGCCCTCGAGCCCCATCGGCTCGTTCCAGTCCACGGCCAGGTCGTGGCCGGTCCAGTCCTCGAAGTCGCCGGTGTCCGATTCGTTCCTGAAGCCGGCGCGGTAGTTCACCGTCCAGGTTGCGGTCAGGTTGCGGTGCCGGGCCTCGAACCTGATGCGGGCAATGTTCCTGGACGTGGCGTAGCGCACATCGTTTCCCTCGATGCGCCGTTCGGCGTCGGTCACGTGACGCCATGCGCCGCTCAGCCCGATCTCGCCCCAGTCCGTTTCGAAGTCTGCACGGTACCGGGTCGTGATGCCCGAGATCTCCGTGTCCACGATGTTTGCAAAGCTGTCGTGGATGGTGACGTCGCCGCCGGTACGCTCGATGCAGTTCGACCGCTGGCCGCCCGAGCATTCATCCAGGTTTCGCATGGCCCAGTCCGGATTGCGAAGTCCCGGGAGACCCGAGCGCGACAGCCGGTACCATTCCACATCCACGAGATACGGAAGCCTGCGGAACTCGGCGCCGACGGAGAACCTCTCGGTCTCGGAGGGTTCAAGTTGCGGGTTGCCCTCGGTCTCGCGCGTCACCTGCCTGGGGTTTGGTGCCGCGCAGGCGCTGCGGGGCGCGCTGCCCGGCCCGGGGTCGCACTGGATGTAGGGGTGGTCCTGCGACGCGGTGCTGTGAAGATGGCGCATGGAGGGAGCCCTGTCTCCCGCGCCCAGGGAACCGCGCAGCGTGACGGCGTCCGTCGCCCGGTGCTCGGCCGCAAGACGGAATGACCGCAGTCCGCCCACGTCGTCGTACTCGTCCGCACGGGCCGCGACCCTGAAATCCGTCCTCCCGGTCAGCGGCACCGACATGTCCCCGAACATGCCTGCGCCCCAGCGCTCTCCGGCAAAGCTGACCCCTCCCGAGCCGAGCACCTTGGTCACGTCGTGGGTCATGCCCGCGTTGTCGCGGAAGCGCAGGATGGAATGCGACCTGGCCGTGCCCATGTCGAGTCCGGCGGTCCATGCCACCTCGCGGTTGCCAAGTGCCGGCGTCCGCCCTTCAAGCGCCAGCCGGGCTCCATGGGATTCCCCGCCAAAATCCTCTTCCTCCTGCAGGCTGGTACGATCAATGGCCTGCTGATGCGCAGCCGGGTCGGCGGGCTCGGACGGGTTCACGACGTCGTAGTTTCCGTTTGCGATTTCATCCCTGACCCTGTCGGCGTGGACGAATGTGTTCCCGACCAGGGAGCCGTCCAGACGGTACGTGGAGATGGATGCCTCGTACCCGAGATTCTCCGCCAGCTTTCCGTCAACGCCTGCCACGATGTCGTATTCACTGTAGTCCGTGTGCCAATCGCGGTTTCCGTGGCCGACGAAACGGTGCCCGATGGCGAAGACGTCATCGCCGTCCGCGATCACGGAGCCTGCCGCATCGTTGATCTCGTCCAGCAGGCGCGACGTGGGAGCGAAGCTGAAAGTCCCAACGGATGGCGCGTAGCGGAACGCCCCATCGCCCCGCCCAAAGTTCGCATGCAGATGGAGACTGTTCCGGTCGTCGAGCGGCTGGTCCAGGCTCACGATCGCGGTCCGCTGCTCGAATTCGGAAGTGTTCCATGCGATGTTGCCGTACGCGAATCCGCAGCCCTCGTCGCCGTCAACCATGGCGCTTGGCGGATTCCGCAGCGGACCGGCATAGCCCTTCGCCGGGTCGCAGTCTCCCAGCGGAACCGTCCTGATGCCCTGGAATTCCCGGTCCTCGTCAAGCTGGACAACCCAGACGGTGTTGCCGCCGACACTGACGTTCCGGGCTTCGTCGAACGAGCCGCCCTCCTGCCAGGCCGAGCGGCTGAACTCCCGGCTCCGCGACGGGATCTCCTGGCGCCGGAGAACATCGACTCCGACGGTCATGCGCCCGTCCCCTTCGCCGAGGGGGGCGCCCCAGAAGACGCTGCCTTGCCAACCGTTGCCGCCTTCCTTCCCTGGCATCCGCGTGACCGCCCGCGTCTCGAAGCCGTCTAGGTCCTTCCGCATCACGACATTGATTGCGCCGTGGACAGCGGCGGCGCCGAACTCGCCCAGGCCCTCCCCGCCCAGGAGCTCGATCCGCTCGATCGCCGAAAGCGGCAAGGTGTCCAGATCGCAGCTGGTGGAGCAGTAAGGCCTACCGTCGACCAGGACCGGCACGGTCTGCCCTCCGGCGTAGAAGTACCGGACGATGCCGGTGTCCAGCAGTTCCTCGAGGGTCTGGGCGCCGGACCTCTCGATGAAGTCCCGGTCGCGCGACGTGACGACGCGCATGTCCGGTGCAAGCGAGCCGGACCAGACGGAAGTTCCCGCCAGAGCGGCGAGAAGCGACCAAAGCACCAACCGAATCCGAATCCTCATCAGAACGCCCTTCCTCCTTTGGTCCTCGCTGGCGCCACTTCCTAATGAACATCACCTGCATGCGCAACGGCCGCGTCTGCACATATCGGCGGCAAACTTGGTCTATGCATCGTGCATTGAAATTCAGGCATGCATTCAGCAAGTGCGTCACGCCACTGCCTTCATCGGATCGGTCCGCCTGATGCGCGACCGTTCCTTGGAATCGGGCAGAGACCCCAAGGATTGCTGTAACGAAACGCGTCGAGCTTGGCGCCGGGGCCGCTGCCGAACGTGCGGGCAAGGGTCAACTCGACAGGGTCAGAGAAATTCGTCCGCTGCGGCATAGATCCCCGCATGCTTGAGTTTGGCTGTCAAAATGGACCCGGTCCCTGTCATTCCGCATTGCCCGCAGTCGTGGTTGTCCGGATGGATGCCCGAGACCTCGGCGCCGCCGCCACTTCAATTGCCGATCCTTGGCAGCAATTTACCCGGCCTCTTGGACAGGCCTTTACAATGCTTGCTTGTGAGGAAGGAACTTCTCCGAACAATCCGGCTCATGCGCGAACGCGCATTGCCTAGTTTTGAGGCATGTGCTCGAGCGTCTTCAGCGCGGTCATCGAGTAGAAAGTCTCTTTCATGGATTGATGCAGCCGAGGGCTGCGCTTCCTTGCGTGTTCCAGACATCTGTGCACATGCCAGCCTTGAGCCGATGCCGAACAAAACCGGAAGTCGGATCTGAATTTGGCGAGTGGGTGGCACACAGGAATTTCTTGAACCAATTTCCTCATGCCTTGCCATGATCTTGCCGATGACTGCGACGGTCATCGCGCTGTCCCCCAAAAAACCGCTTCACACCCCTACGATTACTCGCTATACGCGCGGCTTCTTGTGGGGCGGACACCCTTGGAGGCTGCCCTGCGTAGCAATTCGGAGAATACCCATGGCAGGCGAGACACCTGATCTTCATGCCTTGGCTCGGACGGGGACAGGCAAGGGGGCCGCCCGTCAGGCTCGCAGAGAGGGCCTCGTGCCAGGCATTGTTTACGGTGGCGGCGTCGATCCGCTGCCGGTCAACATTCCCTACAACATGCTCTTCAAGAAGTTGAAGGAGGGCCGCTTTCTCTCGACCCTCTTCAACCTCAAAGTTGATGGCCAGGACGATGTCCGCGTCATCTGTCGCGGCGTGCAACGCGATGTTGTCCGGGACCTTCCGACCCATGTCGATTTCATGCGTCTCAAGCGAACATCCAAGATCAACTTGTTCATCGCTGTCGATGTCGTCGGTCAAGACAACTGTCCGGGCATCAAGCAAGGCGGGCTGCTGGTGATGGTGAGGCCCGAAGTCGAACTGATCGTGACCGCCGACGAAATCCCCGAAAGCATCACGATCAACGTCGAGGGACTCGAGATTGGTGACACGGTCACGATCTCCAGCGTGGCGCTGCCCGACGGCACGAAACCCACGATCGACCGCGACTTCGTGATTGCCAACATTTCCGCACCGTCCGGACTTGCCGGTGTTTCCGACGAAGAAGAGGAAGGCGAGGAGATCGAGGACGAAGAGGTCGACGCCGAAGAGGTGGAAGAGGAAGACGGCGACGACGAATAGCCAACCGGTTTTCCAGGGATTCGGCACGGCGCTTTCATGGGCGCCGCGCCCTTTTTGAGCATTCGACATCGTCAAGTCCGCGCGGTCGTTCAGTTCGTTCCGGCTTGATCGATGGTTGCCTGCGGGCACCGGCACTGGTGTGCCATCCTTGCAGATTCGCTTCATGGCCGGCGAATTTGTCGCCCATTCCACGACGGTGCGAAACTTCTCCTTCGGCCAAGCACACGGTGAAGATCAGGAAACCGCGCTGCCGAATTGATCAAGCACACGAAGAACTCGGCCGCACAGCTCCGCAGCACAAAGAAGAGCACCTGATGCCAGCGTGAAGTTAGCCCTACGGGTGCCGAATATAGGCACATGCGGACTGTTCGTGCTACGGAACCGGAACGCCTCCCGTCATGACCTTTAGAAACCAGTCCGTGTCGATGTTTCCGCCGGTCAGGATGACGGCGACCTTGCGGCCTGCCATTCGATCCCTTTCCTTGAGCAAGGCCGCCAGCGACGCTGCGCCCGCGCCTTCGGCGAGATTGTGGATGTCGTGGTAGTAGATGCGAATTGCTTCGGCGATCTGCTCTTCGCTGACAGTGACGATGCGCTCTGCACCGGCGCTGTAGATCGCAAGCGCATCTTTCACTGGAACACGAACCGCCATCCCGTCGGCGAAAGTCCGTGCGGAGTTGGTCTCCACCGGCTGTCCGGCTTCGACCGAGAGCTTGACGGTTTGGGCGTGCTCGCTGACGACGCCCACGATCTGCGTGTTGCGCCCCAGGGCGTCGCGGGCAGCGATGCAGCCACAAATTCCGGAGCCGCAGCCGACAGGAACGTAGAGCGCGTCGAGATCGGGAACGGCAGTCAGAAGTTCGTAGGCATACGTCGATACTCCACGGACCAGTTCCTTGTGAAAAGGCGGCACAAATGTCAGCCCCTCAAGTTCAGCGACCCTGAGCACCTCTTCTCTGGCCTCGTCGAAATCGTGGCCATATTCCACGAGTTCGGCGCCGAAGGACTTCATGGCGGCGTTTTTCTCGGTCGAGTTGCCATGCGGCATGTAGATCACCGCGCGACGGCCTGCGGCCGTGGCGGCGCGTGCCTGGCCTTGTCCGTGGTTGCCCCGTGTTGCCGTGATGATCCCCGGGCTCTCGGGTCGGGTGCGAACAAGCCAGTCAATGAAGGTGCATGCGCCGCGCACCTTGAAAGATCCGGTAGGCGTATGGTTCTCGTGCTTGACCCAGACTTCGGCACCAGCGCGTTTGCCCAGTTGCGGCCATGCGTATTGCGGGGTGGGGGGCACTGCACGTGTCACGAGCCGATGTGCGGCTTCAATCTCGCTTACGGAAAACACAGGCGATCACTTCCCAATTTTCAATGTGGGTTTCCGGTGCGTCAGGGCATCGGACTGCTACGGGCGTCCCGCAGAAGGCGGGCAGATCGGGACGACATACTTCGCTGAAGGCAAAATGCCAATCGTCTCCCGGCCAGACAACGGAAGTTCAGGAAATTCCGAATGTAGTCCTTCCAGAGGATGTGCTTTTCAGTGTGATTTGGCGTGGGACGCTGGAGAATCCTTGCTGGCTGGCGATGTTGCGGTGTGCAGGAGCCGCCCAAAGCGCCAAATCTGCCAAGAAAAGAGGATTTGTTGCGGCCCTGACGAATTCCCCGGTCACTTAGAGGAAGACTGGCCTTGAAGCTGTTTCCGCCGCTGCTCTTGCGGGCCATTCATCCCTGACGTATTTCCACACGACGGAAAGACCGTCGCGAAGGCCAAATGTCGAGGGTGCGATTGTGCCATGAGTGGTCTCAGTTTGTCCGAACCTGCTGGGCTTCGCTATCGGATCTTTCTATTCCTATATGCATGCGTTTTCCGGGTGCTGACACCGGTTGTGTGGCGGTACTTCCGAAAGCGAGCCCGGGGTGATGCCAGGTACGGCCTCCATCTCGATGAACGGAAGGCGGAGGGAGCGCCATTCGCGACAGATCTATGGCTGCACGCGGTGTCCCTTGGCGAGATCAATTCGGCGGAGCCCTTGGTGCGGCTGGCTCTTCAGGACGGGCATCGTGTCCTGACGACACATGCCACGCCGGCGGCGCGGAACAAGGTGGAACGGACGTTCGCAGACGAAATCGCCTCTGGCCAACTGGCTGCGCGCTACTTGCCCATTGATCGCCCAGGCTATTGGAAGCGGTTCTTTGCCTCCTACGCGCCACGGGTTGGCCTTGTGGTCGAAATGGAATTCTGGCCGTGGATGATCGAGGCGGCGCGCGAGGCGGGTGTTCCGCTTGCGCTTGTCAACGCGCAGATTCCTGCGGGCAGCTGGCCGAAGGCAAGGCGTCTGGCGTCGCTGTTTGGTCATCCCGTGGCGCGTCTGGCCTCGGTATTCGCAAAGTCCGAGACTCAGGCCGGGCGGTTTCGTGCTCTAGGAGCATCCGACGTGCGCATTGCTGGGGAGACGAAGTTCGACATTGTGCCGCCCGCAACGCAGATCCATGCAGGCAAGTCATTTGGGGCCAGCATGCAAGGCAAGACAGTCATCGCCATTGCAAGCGTCGTTGAGGGAGAGGAGGATGTCTACGTACAGGCACTTTCCCAGCTCTTCTCGGATCCTGAGCCACCATTCGTGATATGGGTGCCTCGGGCACCGGAACGGTTCCAGGCGTCGGGCGAAATCCTGCAGTCGGCGGGTTTCGAGATTACATGGCGCAGCCAGCTCTTCGATAACGGCTTGAATCCCCTTTCGGACCTCGGCAGCGCGCGGATCCTGGTCGGTGACTCGCTCGGAGAAATGACATTCTACATCGCCTCGGCCGACGCAGTGATCGTGGGTGGCGGCTTTGGCCGGCGCGGCGCGCATAACGTCATCGAGCCATTGGCGCTCGGAAAGCCGGTGATTACCGGACCGAGTGTCGGGACCATCGAGTTCCCGGCAGTTGAGGCTGAAGCGGCAGGCATGCTGAAGGTCTGCAATGCGCCGGAGGAGTTGCCCGATGCGGTTCGAGCGGCCATCGCGCATAGGTCGCCGGAGAAGGCTGAGTCGTTTCACGCAAGTCACCGAGGCGCGTCGCAGCGCATATACGACGCAATTCAGCCGCTTCTGTCGAAGCGTATCTGACCTGGAATTCGCGTGGCCTTGCATACGAAAGTGCAACTCGTGAATTTGGGCTGCGGCTGCCCGGCATCGTGAGATTCACTCCGTTCGCTGCGCCGCCTCGAACCTGGCAATCCGGATCAGGCAGCGATGCAGGATCGTGGCCTCGTCAGGTGTCATGGCCGCACGAACTTCAGAGTCGAATGCATGAGCATCGCGAGAGAGGTCGGTGAAGACCCTTTGTCCCAATGCGGTCAGTTGCAGCACGGCGTGGCGACGGTCGCGCTCCAGTTCGCGTCGGGTCAGAAAGCGCTTCCTGTGCAAGGCGGCAACGGCGCGACTCACCTTGGTCTTGTGGAGACGGCCGCGGACGCAGATTTCCTTGGCCGTCATCTCGCCATAGCAACCGAGATGAAACAGCACGCGCCACTCGGTTCGAAGCATCCCGTACTGCCCTCGGTAGTGCCTTTGGAACTCAAGGCTCAGGGCTTCGGCGGCCTGGTTGAGGAGATAAGGCAGGAAATCTTGGGGATCAAATTCGGAATCGCGACGCATGGGACCAATCCAGGGCTTGTTAGTTACATTTACAACCAATAGTTGTGACGGCATGGAAGGAGCGATGCAATGGATGATGCACGTGCACCCCTGAACCTGAGACATGCCGAGACCCCAGCGGGAACCGTGCCTGGCTACATGCCGGGCTTCGGCAACGACTTCGAAACCGAGGCGCTGCCAGGTGCGTTGCCCCAAGGCATGAACTCGCCGCAGCTTGTGAACTACGGCCTCTATGCCGAGCAGCTCTCCGGAACGGCATTCACGGCGCCGGGACCCGAGCGGACATGGTGCTACCGCATACGGCCCTCGGTACGCCATGTCGCCCGATTCGACAGGATGGAGCTGCCGTACTGGAAGAGCGCTCCCAACGTGATCGAGGACGTTACCTCACTTGGCCAGTACCGCTGGGACCCTGTGCCGGGGGGCGAGAAGGACATGACCTGGCTGACCGGCATGCGCACGATGACGACGGCAGGGGACGTGAACACGCAGGTGGGAATGGCGGCGCATGTCTATCTGGTGACATGTTCAATGGAGGACGAGTACTTCTACTCGGCTGACAGCGAGCTTCTGGTCGTGCCGCAGCGTGGCCGATTGCGCTTCGCAACCGAGCTCGGCGTGATCGATGTCGAACCTCAGGACATCGCGATTCTGCCCCGCGGTCTGGTATACCGGGTCGAGGTGCTCGAAGGACCGGCCCGCGGCTTTGTCTGCGAAAACTACGGGCAGAAGTTCGCCTTGCCCGGGCGCGGGCCGATCGGTGCGAACTGCCTCGCCAATCCGCGGGACTTCAAGACGCCGATCGCTGCCTTCGAAGACCGCGATGCGGCTTCGCGGGTCGTGATCAAGTGGTGTGGGCAGTTTCATGCGACCGAGATTGGGCACAGCCCGCTCGACATCGTGGCGTGGCACGGCAACTACGCGCCCTGCAAGTACGACATGAAGACCTATTGCCCTGTTGGGGCGGTTCTCTTCGATCACCCGGATCCATCTATTTTCACTGTGCTGACGGCGCCTTCCGGCGTGGAAGGAGTCGCGAACATCGACTTCGTGCTCTTCCGCGAGCGCTGGCTGGTTGCGGAGGACACGTTCCGTCCGCCATGGTACCACAAGAACGTCATGTCGGAGCTAATGGGCAACATCTACGGCCAGTACGACGCAAAACCCGAAGGCTTCGTGCCCGGTGGCATGTCGCTCCACAACATGATGCTGCCCCATGGACCCGACCGGGACGCATTCGAAAGGGCGACAAACTCCAATCTAGGCCCTGACAGGCTTGAGAACACCATGTCGTTCATGTTCGAGACGAGATTCCCGCAGCACCTGACCGAATTTGCGGCTAGGGAGGCGCCGCTGCAGGACGACTATGTCGAGTGCTGGGCCTCGCTCGAAAAGAAATTCGACGGGAGTCCCGGGCGGAAGTGAGACAACGTGGCGTCCCGACGCAGCCAGGCGATTTCGGCAAGGAAACCTGCGACTGCGCTGGGAAAGCCCGAATTCAATTGAAGGAGTGCGGTTTTGACGTTGATGAAGAGTTGGGTGGAGAGCGCAAACGACCCCGACGGGTGGTTTCCGCTCAACAATCTGCCCTATGGAGTGTTTGACGACGGGAAGGGTCCGCGCACAGGCGCGGCTTTGGGCGACAAGGTCCTCGACCTTGCCGCCCTGGAAGAGCAAGGAACTGTGCCTGCCGCCGGGTTTCGGGGCGGCTCTCTCAATGCGTTCATGGCTGCAGGTCCGGGGAGCTGGGAGCGAGTCCGCAACGCGCTGACGAGAATGCTCGCTGACGGTGCCGAGGAGCGGGACCGCGTCGCCGGAGCCCTTCACCATCAATCCGACGTGACCATGCTGTTGCCGTTCGTTGTCAGCGAATTCACGGACTTCTACGCCGGCAGGCACCACGCCTCAAATGTCGGGACCATGTTCCGGGGTCCGGAAAACGCCTTGCCGCCAAATTGGCTGCACATGCCCATCGGCTACAACGGCCGCGCGTCCTCGGTCGTGATCTCCGGTACCGACGTGCGCAGGCCTTGGGGCCAGTTGAAGGGACCGAACGACGAAGTACCCCGGTTTGCGCCCTCCAGACGCTTCGATATCGAACTGGAGATGGGAGCCATTGTCGGGCAACCATCCGACGGTCCGCTCGGAGTGGCCGAGGCGGACGCGAACATCTTTGGCTATGTATTGCTCAACGACTGGTCTGCGCGGGACATCCAGGCCTGGGAATACCAGCCGCTTGGCCCTTTCCAGGCAAAGGCAACCGCTACCTCGATCAGTCCCTGGGTCGTGACGAAGGCGGCGCTGGAGCCGTTTCGCTGCAACCCGCCACGGCGCGAGAAGGAACTCCTGCCCCACCTGAGGGATGTGGGCCCAATGCTCCACGACATCGAGCTGGAGGTGACGCTCGAGCCTGAAGGTGGCACTGAGGAGACCATCGTGCGGACGAACTCGCGCGAACTCTACTATTCGTCGGCGCAGCAGCTTGCCCACCATGCGACGTCCGGCTGCCCAATGCGCGTGGGCGATCTTATCGGGACCGGTACGATTTCTGGACCCGAGCGTGGCAGCCGTGGCTCGCTGCTTGAACTCTCATGGGGCGGCAAAGAGCCTCTGGAGCTTGCGCAAGGGGGAGCACGCAGCTTCATCGAGGACGGCGACCGGCTGACGCTCAGGGGATTTGCCCAGGGCGACGGTTACCGGATCGGATTCGGGGACTGCACCGGAAAGGTGCTGCCGGCACTCGAAGACCCATATTCTTGAGGCGCGGTAAGGAGAACATCATGGCCAAGGCCTTTGCGAGCCAGGGTGACCTGGGCGAGAAGAAGATTACCTTTGACGAGATCGGCGAGGGCCTGTTTGCCTTCACGGCGGAAGGGGATCCAAATTCCGGCGTAATCATCGGCGACGACTCCGTGATGGTCGTCGAGGCGCAGGCGACGCCACGGCTGGCCGGAAAGGTGATCGAAAATGTGAGGGAAGTCACCGACAAGCCGATCACTCACCTCGTGCTGACCCATTACCATGCGGTTCGCGTGCTGGGAGCGTCGGCCTACGAGGCCGGACAGGTCATCATGTCCGAGAAGGCCCGCGCCATGGTTGCCGAGCGCGGGCAGGAGGATTGGGACAGCGAGTTTCAGCGGTTTCCTCGGCTGTTCGAAGGGCATGAGAGCATTCCCGGCCTCACTTGGCCGACGACAACCTTCCACGGGCGAATGTCTGTCTATCTCGGCAACAGGCGCGTGGACATCATGCAGGTCGGTCGTGCACATACCGCCGGCGACATCGTGATCTTCGTGCCTGACCAAAACGTCATGTTCACTGGCGACATCGTCGAATACCGCTCGGCCTGCTATTGCGGCGACGGACATTTCCACGACTGGCCGGGGACCCTTGAGGCCATCCGGACATTCGATCTGGATTCTATCGCGCCAGGTCGGGGGGATGCCCTGATCGGCAAGGAGATGGTCAATTCGGCACTCGACCTGACCAAGGACTTCGTGCGTTCCACCTATGGTCCAGCCGCCAAGGTTGCCCTAGGGGGCGGTTCGCTGAAGGATGCCTGGGATGCGGTGCGCGCGGAATGCGATCCGAAATTCAGCGACTACGCGATCTACGAGCATTGCCTGCCGTTCAATGTCTCTCGCGCCTATGACGAGGCACGCGACATCGATACGCCGCGGATTTGGACTGCCGAGCGTGACCTGCAGATGTGGGAGGCATTGCAGGGATGAGCCCGTATTTCGAATTTGCGGTCAACAATTGCTACGCGAACCGGACGCTTTACGAGGCAATCTCAGGGATGGATCAATCGGCGTTCACAGCAAGGCGGCCGGGTTTCTTTCCTTCATTGTCGAAGACCATGAACCACATTCGGAAGGTGGACGCCTTCTACCTCGGCGCGTTGAAAGGAACCGACATCGGCCGCGCCGTCTACGCCTTGCCCGACATCGAAATGGTGAACGCGCTTGCCGAGGAACAGCACAGGCTGGACATGGAGCTGATGAATTTCTGCGACGGTGACATTGATCTCGACCGCTGCATGGCAGTCGAGCGCCCGGGCGCTCAGACCCAGGAAAGGATCGGCGCGCTTCTGCCGCATCTGATCCAGCATCAGATTCATCACCGGGGACAGGCTCACGTTCAGATGGGCGAGGCGGGGATCAAGCCGCCGCAGCTGGACGACTTTTTCCTTGAGTGGGAGCGTGCGCCGATCGCGCAGGACTGCATTCGGGAATTCCTATCGTGACGCTTCAGGGTCGTTATCCGGTCGCGCTCCGGCTTTACCCCTATCTCCGGTCCGGCGATCAGGACGCGGCCACGCCGGTGCGCCACCCGTTAGTGATCGCCGGCGGTGGACCGACCGGGCTTGCCGCGGCGCTCGACCTGGGCCGAAAGGGGCATCGCGTGGTGGTTCTGGACGATCATGAGGGCGTAGGTCTCGGAAGTCGCGCGATCTGCTTTTCCAAGCGCACTCTCGAGATCGCGCACCGCTTGGGCCCTGGTCCCGGGATGCTGGAACGGGGCGTGATCTGGCAGAAGGGCAGGGTATTCCGCGACAGGGACGAGATCTACAGCTTCGACCTCTTGCCGGAGGAAGGGCACAGGTATCCCGCCTTCATCAATCTCAGCCAGGTCCAGTTCGAGAAATTCCTGTTTGAGGCCATCGAGCATGCGCGGGCCGAAGGCGTCGAAATCGAGATTCGCGGTGGCAACCGGGTTGATGCGATCGAGGCAAGACCGGACGGCATAAGCATCGAAGTGATGACGCCGGAGGGCGCCTACAATCTGGAAGCGGACTGGTTGATCGCATGCGACGGGGCGCGCTCGCCGCTGCGCAACATGCTTGGACTTGGATTCAAGGGTCGCGTGTTCGAGGACAACTTCCTCATCGCGGACGTCAGGATGACGGCGGATTTTCCGACCGAGCGCTGGTTCTGGTTCGAGCCTTGGTTCAGGTCGGGGGATTCGGCACTTCTGCACAAGCAGCCGGATGACATCTGGCGGATCGATTTCCAGATCGGGTGGGACATCGACCGTGACAAGGAACTGAAGAAGGAGAACATCCTTGCCCGTGTCGACGCCATGCTCGGCGAGGATGTGGACTACGAACTCGTGTGGAGTTCGATCTACACGTTCCAGTGCCGCAGGATGGAGAGGTTTCGGCACGGCCGGGTGCTGTTTGCCGGCGACAGCGCCCATCAGGTGTCGCCCTACGGCGCGCGTGGGGCGAATTCCGGAGTGCAGGATGCCGAGAATCTGGCGTGGAAGCTGGACTTGGTGCTTCATGGGCTGGCCCCCGAGACGCTTCTGGACAGCTACGACGCCGAACGCATCCAGGCCGCAGACGAGAACATCCTGAACTCGACCCGCTCGACGGATTTTCTGACGCCTAAGTCCGAAATCTCGCGGACCTTTCGCGATGCGGTGCTGACCTTGGCGGCACGGCATTCCTTCGCGCGCCCGCTGGTGAACTCCGGTCGCCTGAGCGTACCCTGCACGTATGAAGCGCTGCCGGGATTTGGTCCCGACATGCTTGGCCAGCCTGCGCGGTCGCGACCCGGAGCGCCGGCGCCCGACGCGCCGGTGAATGACGGGTACCTTCTCGACCTGCTCGGGGGAGACTTCACGCTGCTTGGCATTGGTCTTGAGGTGCCCGAGTCAACACAAGTGGACGGGATTTCCGTGGCAGGTCTTGCGTTGGGCGATGCGTCGGTCGGCGACGTGTTCAGGGAGCGCTATCTCGGGGAGGCATCGAGTGCCGTGTATCTCTTTCGTCCGGATCAGCATGTCGTTGCCAGATGGCGGAAGCTCGACTTGGATGGAGTTCGAACGTCCGTCCGGAACGCCGTCGGAAAGGGGGGCGAATGACACTCAAGCTGGAACCGAACCTTGCCGATCCGGATGGCTTCTACGAGGCTCTCCTGAAGGCCCACGAAGGATTGAGCGACAAGGAGAGCGGGGAACTGAATGCGCGACTGGTGCTGGTTCTTGCCAACCAGATAGGTGATCCCGACACGCTTGCCGCAGCGATCGAGGCGGCAAAGTGAGCGACATCGTACTCTACGACTATCCCAAGAGCTCGGCGAGCTACCGGGTGCGGATCGCGCTAAACATGGCCGGGTTGAGGCACGAGCGGGTGATGGTGAACCTGCTCGAAGGCGAACAGTCGGGGTCGCAGCATCTGGCACGGAATCCGCAGGGATTCGTGCCGGTGCTGGACATTGATGGGCATCGATTCACCCAGTCGTTGGCGATCCTCGAATACCTCGATTCCACTCGCGGACTTGACCTGCTTCCCGACAATCCGGTCAAGCGTGCCCACGTTTGGGCGCTTGCCATGGTGATTGCCGTTGATCTGCATCCGGTCTGCAATCTTTCCGTATCGAACCGTGCAACCGGTGGCGAGGAGCCGGCGCGAACCGAGTGGATGCAGGAATTCATCGGCAAGTGGCTTACGGCATTCGAGGCAATGCTGGGTGGCTTCGAACAGGCGCCGTTCTGCTCCGGAGACCGTCCTGGGCTCGCCGACCTTTGTCTGATTCCCCAACTCTACAACGCTGATCGCTGGGGTGTGTCGCTTGACGAAATGCCGAGGATACGCGGTGTCAGGGAGGTTTGTGATCGTCTGCCCGCCTTTGACGAGGCTCACCCGGACAGGCAGGGATGAAGTGCTGTTCAGTTGTTGCCGGTCGGCGGATCGAACCAGCGAAAGACGGAAATTTGATCATCATGGCGGCCACAAAGAGGACAGTCCATGTTCCTTGAGAAAGTTGTCGTGCCTTGGATCTGATTCCCGAGTCCGCATTTCGACGTTGAGAGCATGTCGCCGTCCAGCTTCGGTCAAGGCAGCGCGTTGTCAGGTTGCCGGCGGAGACATTGTTCCGTCAATGTTTTCCCTCCTCGGCTTCGTGGCGTAACGGGTTGAAAGTCTGAAATCCCCTGAAATCCCTTTCGTTGTCCGTCACCATCATGCAGTCGTTCGCCTCCGCCACCGCGGCAAGGATCATGTCGAGGGAGCTGCGTGGGCGGCCCGTGGTTTTGTCTTCCGCCATCAAGCGAGCCCAGATCAGGCCGGCCCTGTCGTCAAATGACAGTACTCGCCCCGCGAACAGAGATTGCGGTCCATCGTTGCCCGCGAACCAAGCTTCCAGGGCATCCCTCCTCTTGCCACTAGGCAGCTCCAGAATGCCACGCCGAATCTCGGCGATGGTCAACGAGGCGATGAACAAGTCTTCGTCCCGCTGGCAGGCCATCCATTCGATCAAGGACGCTGATGGCTGCGGCTTGACTGCGTTGCTGATGATATTTGTGTCAAGGAGATAGCGCGTCAAAGGTCGATCCTGCGCCCTTCGACACGCGGCCTTGCAAGTTCGATGTCAATCCCGACTAGCGGCGAGCGCCGCAGCGCCGCGAGAATGCCGCCCTGCTTTGTTGGTTCATCCGCAACCAGCGCTTTGACTGCAGCCCGTGCCTGATCCGCTTCAGGACCGTCTTCGGTCAATCGGCGCGCAAGGGTCCGCAACAGTTCCCGGTCGGATCCCCGTGCCATTACCTCAAACCGCTTGAGGCCACGATCAGCCAGACGCGCGCGGTAGTTTTTGGTCGCTCTCTGCTGTGCTGCATTGGTCATGGATTGCCTCCAATCTATATCCGGGCATATATACCAGACCGACATTCCCTGCAAGCGTGGTGTAGCCCAATCAGACTTCAGTTGGCACGCCCGCCTTGCTTACCGATCGAGGAAACAAGTGGGATTCATATCGTTGAGTCACATTCGGAATGATATCTGCATTTCGTTCTCTCTCGGTGATGGTGCGTGAAAGGGACGTTTGGGCGTCCTCTCCCAAGCGCTGGCGCAGGAGCGACCGCAATGGCCATTGTCAAGACGCACAGGCAGGTCGTCTACCGGCTTCTGCCGCAGACGCGCCAAAACTGGCGGTGGCTTGAGATGACGCTTGAAGCGCAGCGGCAACTCTGGAACGACGCCTTGGCGGAGCGGATCGACTGCTATCGCAAGACGGGCAGGAGCATCACGTATTTCGACCAGTGCAGGTCCGTCACCGAATGCCGCCGCGACATCCCTGCA
>JAJDVJ010000046.1 GCA_022826205.1 Silicimonas sp.
GCGAGCGATGGAGTGGACGCCCCCTCCGAACGGCGTCACTGTGCGCCAGAGAAAACGCCAGACGAGCTGCGCGTTAAAACAAGGAGGCAAGCGTCCATGGAACAGGCTACCATCATCGGCATCGACATTTCAAAGAGGAGCTTTCAACTGCACGGAGCAACCGAAGCAGGCGATCCGGTCTTCCGGAAGAAACTGTCACGCAGCAAGCTGCTGGCGTTTCTGTCCGAAGTGCCGCCGTGCCTGGTGGTGATGGAGGCCTGTGGCGGTGCGCACCACTGGGGTCGCGAGATCATCGGTCTGGGGCACGAGTGCAAGCTGATCCCTCCGGTGTACGTGAAGCCGTTCGTCAAGAGGCAGAAGAACGACAGCAATGACGCGGCCGCGATCGTGGAGGCGGCACAGCGTCCGACAATGCGGTTCGTGGCCGTGAAGTCGGAGGCGGCGCAGAGTGACGCGATGCTGTTCCGCACCCGTGCGCTGCTTGTGCGGCAACGCACGCAGACGATCAATTCGCTGCGCGGCCATCTCGCGGAGTTCGGCCTGGTCGCGCCGCTGGGGGCCGGCAACGTGGTGAAGTTGCATGGGGAGCTGGAAACGGCGCGGGCATCGCTTCCTGAGCAGGTGGTAGTCCTGTCCGAGCTGCTGCTCGCGCAGGTCGCGTCCCTCTCCGAGCGGATCGCCCGCCTTGATGCGGAGATCCGTACCCGGGCGCGAGAACGCGAGGAAGTCAGGCGGCTGATGACGGTTCCCGGCATCGGGCCGGTCTGCGCGATGGCGGTTCACGCCTTTGCCCCGCCTATGGAGAGCTTCGCGTGCGGGCGTGACTTCGCGGCCTGGGTCGGGCTCACCCCGCGGCAGCACTCGACGGCGGGAAGGCAGAGGCTCGGAAGGATAACGAAGATGGGGCAGCGCGATCTCCGGCGGCTGCTTGTCCTGGGCGCGACGTCCGTGCTCCGGTATGCCCGCAGGCGTGCGGAACTGGATGATCCCTGGCTCAGGAGAATGCTGGCTGAGAAGCCGCCGAAGCTGGTGGCCGTCGCTCTTGCGAACAAGATGGCGCGCATCATCTGGGCGCTGTCGGTCAGGGAGGAAACCTATCGGGCGCCGGCGGCGGTTGGCGTCGCGTCAGAATAGCTTCCGGGAAAGGAAGAGCGTTGCCAGGAAAGGAAACGGAACACCGGGCTCTGCGGACATGCTCCTGAGAGCATGATGCGCGGATGACCCCGGTCGGTGCGGTTGGGACGGAAGACAACATAGGGGCAAAAGGTCAGAGGGACGGGGTCGGGAGAACCAGTAATTGCCGAAGGGCTACGAGCGAGCCCGCGCGAGCGTTTTGGATCCGATCCACGAACACCATATGGGCCCGCAGCCATGAGTGCTGCATCTCAGAGGCCGGACATACGACAGTACCTAGGCCGCATGTCACACGTTGTCTGAATTCCAGCTTGCACCACAGGGGGCGTCCACATACGGTTAGAGCACGACGTTCCGCCCGTGCCCTGATTTCTTCCTCCTTCGCGCGAGAGCACTTTCCGGCCAATTCACGCTGACCGGAGGTTCCTTCATGACACACGATGCACCAACGACGACCTTGGGCCGCCACCCACGCTCACGCCGCCCTTATTTCACACCGAGGCAGAGCGGCAGGCCCCGATGGCAGAGTACGAGCGCTCGGAGGGCACGCAGATCAGCGTCTGCGAAGCCAACGGGGTTGCCCCCAGAACCTTGATGGGCTGGTTCAGAAGGCACAATCCCGCCGCCGCAGCGATTTCCGGCAAGCCCGCCAGCTTCGTCGAGTTCACGGCGGCGGCCGGCTGCCGTGCGTTTCGGATCAGCCTACCGTCCGAATGCCGCTTGGAATGGGTCTGCCGGGAAAGAGGAGCAGCCGCCTCGGGATCCCGGCTTCCCGCATTGTCTCGAAAATCCGGCAATCCGTGCACGAGACAATCCAAGAAGAGACCTTTCAGTCGGATCGGTTTAAATCTGGAAACTACACCAGCCTGCGGGCGCCGGTACGTGTTCGTCGACCGCCGCCGTTAACGGCTTCGAGCATGGCGGGTACTTCGTCTGGGCCAAGCGCCTACACCCGCGCAGTCCCGACGCTTCGACCACGAGTACCGGCAAAACGGAACCGCCAACCTCTTCGTCGGCCTTGACGCCCATCGGGGCTGGCGCCAGGTCACCGAACGCCGGACCGCGACCGACTTCACCGCATGCATGCGCGAATTGAGCGACGTGCACTTCCCGGAAGCCGGCAGGATCAGGGTCGTGCTCGACAACCTGTCAACGCACACGCCGGCCACGCCCTGCAACGCCCTGCCAACCGAGGAGGCAAGGCGCATCCTGCGCCGGATCGAGTTCCATTACACGCCGAAACATGCCAGCTGGCTCAACATGGTCGAAATCGAGATCGGCGTTCTACAGCGTCAGTGTCCAGCCGCCGAATCGCGGACCGGGCGACACTCGAAGCCGAGACCGCAGCGTGGAGAAAACAGAGGAACGCAATCCAAGCACAGGTCAACTGGAGGTTCACTGCCGAAAAGACCAGGGCCAGCATTGCAAGAGCCTACCCAAAACCCGATGCTTCCAAAACGTCAGACAAACCTTCAAAATCACTGTGACGAGACACTAGACATGTTCTTGCGCTCGCCGGAGAAACGCGATTCGTCGGCTTCGACCGGATCCGCAACTTCCTCAAAACCGATTTCCGCCCTCGACACGCGCAGAAGGTGGAGCATGAACCATGCCGTCCTTTGCTGCACCTTGATTTCGTGGCCAAGCTTCGTGCTGGAAGCGCCTTTCAGGTTCGTGACGAACAGGCAAACGGCGAACACCCACTTTCGGAGTTGCGCTTGGACTTCTCGATGTTCGTTCCGGTGCGGACAGAGAAACGGGACCGGCAATACCTCCACCAGGAGCGCATGTGTTTTCTGTTGGGGACTTCGCGGGTTGTAGTCGACCCGCGATGGCCGCAGTGGCGATCACCGTTCGGCCACCGCATGGCTTCAAGCCACTTGGCTGCGGACTCTTCATCCCGAGAAAGGCAGGAACCGGGGAGTTCTTGGTGATAATGGCTTGCAATCTTGCAACCTGCGGCTACGTTCCCTCCGTCGCGTCCAGCCGACAGGTTGAAATCCTCACTCTGAACCAGTGGTGACTACCGCCCTGAAGCTGGATGCGACGCCTAAGCTGGTGTGGCTGCAATTCCGACGAAAGACCACTTGCCTTTGGAAGGCCGCCATCGCAGTGCTCGGAAACACGTTCCGCGAGACTGGAGGCGATGCAGGACGGTTGACGGTCGTCATTGCCGGACATTCACACGAAGCGACTGGCGGCACGTTGGAACGCACCGACCTTACCGCCGCGTTCGGCGCATCCAGAAATCAATGGCGCCTTCCTCCCTGAACGAAGGGCCGCTCGCCACAAGGGAGTGGCCCCTCTTTTGACCTTTTTTGTGTTCAGACAAATTTTCGCACAACCCGTTGACATCGTTGATGCCGCTTCTGGCAAGGGGCGCAACATTTCGGGTGAGTCCAACACCGTGGTCCTGATCGGCGAAACCGTCAGGAAGCTATCGCTTGAAACCGTTTTCCTGCAGGTTCCTTCGTGCCCTTCCTTCCCACCATGACCCGCGGCAGCACGTGCAGGAACAAGTCACGACCTACTCGGCCGGCGTACCGATCTTTCTGGACTACGCGCGCTTGCGCTTGTTCGCAATCCACTTCTTGAGACGGCTCACGTGCGCCTTTGTTACGCGGCGATCAGCGAAAACATGAGTCGATTGCCGAAGAACGTCGCCAGCAGCGCCGTAAGATCGTTTTTGGCAAAACTGCGTTTCGTGCTGATTCTGTTTGCGCCAACTGCCCCGCTTCGGATCCCGGAGAACCAGACTCTTGACTTTCTGCTGAATGATAGCGATACGGGCGCAATTCCATGGGACAGTGGGATCGCGATCAGGGACGAGACTCAAAGGTAGCTGCTCGTACGGGTTATTGGAGATGATCCGCTCAGTGCCAAAGCCGTGCTACTCGCCGACGACTTTGATCCAGGTCGAAGTTCCAGAGATATAGAATGTGAGAGTACACGCCTATAGCAATGTGTCTGTAGAAAGGGGGCTTCGATGAACATGAGCCTTGAGACATTGGACGTCGGACAACTCGGCGCAGCGTTTGCATTGTGGATCATGGTTGCCATCGCCATAGAAGAGGCGGGGAATGGGCTATTTAATTGGAAGCACTTCAAGGACAATCTCGGCGGCAAGGGCCTCAAGACACCCATCATTTTCGTGGTCTCGGTCCTGGTCTGTGCCTACTTTAAGACCGACATCTTTCTGGCCCTCATCGGGTCGGTGGGAATCGACAGCGAATCGAACTGGCTCAGCATCGGGATGTCGGCGCTCCTGTTGACTGGCGGAAGTGGTACCGTCTTCCGGACGATTAACCGCATCAGAGAAGCCCAAGAGAATGTGACAGATTAAGGCGTCTAGGTGGCCACATAAGAACTACCCAAAAGAGCTTTCCGCAATTGGCTCCCTTTGCACCCTCCGCCTTCCGGCGTATCTGAACAATTGCGCCGTCAGCGAAAATATGCTCGCGGTCGAACTCGTCCCGCAACCCACAAAGAGCACCGGACCTACTCAGCCGGCGCGCCGATCTTCCTCGACAGCGCGCGCTTGCGCTTCTTCGCAAACCGCTTCTTGAGGCGGTTCACGCGTGCCTTCTGATATGCGGCAATCAACGGGGCGGAAAGGTAGTAGGACGCCACACCAGCAGCAATGCCCAGCGTCAGGCCTCCGACAAGATAGGGCACGAATATCTGCTCCAGGAACAGAACAAGGCCCTGCCAGTTCGCGGTCTCGGGCGTGAAAAGCGCCAGGAAGTTGCGCCAGAAGTCCAGCGACGCGTCGGCGAAGGCCCAGACTATGTTGGGCAGCGGCATGCCTTCCTGGCCGACCATCCAGTAACCAAGGCCCGTCGACACCGACGCGATCAGCGGAAACGTCAGAGGGTTGCCGAAGAACGTTGCCAGCAGGGCGGCTAGGACATTGCCACGAATCATGACCGCCAGAAGCGCCGCCAGGAAGAAATGCAGCCCGAAGAAAGGCGTGAACGACATGAAGACTCCAACCGCGATCCCGCGGCTGATCTTGTGCGCGGGATCAGGTAGGCGCCGGAGACGAAGAGCCACGTAGCGCAATGCGCGCTGCCAGCCGCCCCGGGGATAGACGCTCTCGCTGACTATCTCCGCATAGGACCGTGGGTTTCGTCGCTTGAAGATCACTCGCGCTCCTCGTCAAGGCTTTCGTTCAGGATCGCGGTGCCTGCTCAGCGAGGCGACATCACTGTCGGCCTCGAGGGCAAGCATCACCGCATGCAGGTGCCCAGTATCGCGAAGTTCCACGTCAACAATAAGACGGTAGAAGTCCGGCTTCCTGTCGATGAACACCAGATCGGAAATATTCGCGCGCTGCTCCCCGATCAAGGTGCAGATCCGGCCCAGGACACCGCTGTCGTTGGCGATCGTCAGGTCAAGGCTGACGCTGTGAACCGGAGGGTGCCGGCCCTCCTGCCAGTGAAGGTCGACCCATCTGCTGGAATTCTCCTGCAGCTCCGCCAGCGTCTCGCAGTCGATGGCGTGAATCAGCACGCCCTTGCCGCGATAGGCGATGCCGACGATCCGCTCGCCCGGAACCGGCTGGCAGCAGTGGGCCCGGCGAAACGTCTGGCTGGGCTTGAGCCCGACGACGGCGCGCCCCGCGTCGATCTCCTCTTCCGTCTTGCTGTCGAGATCGGGATACAGCATCTTGATGATCTCCCGCGCCGGGAGCTCGGCCGCGCCGATCCGCACCAGCATTTCCGTGCTGCTCTCCAGCCCGAGCTGCTTCGCCGCCGTCGCGATGGCCTTTTCCGTGGTGCGCTTGCCGATCCGGTCGAACGCCACGCGCAAGAGCTCCCGCCCGAGCTTCCGGAAGCGCTCGCGTTTCTCCTCGCGCAACGAACTGCGGATGGCCGCCTTGGCGCGCCCGGTCGCGACGATGTCGATCCAGGTGCCGGGAGGCCGCTGGCCCTGGGCCCTCATGATGTCCACCGACTGCCCGTTGCGCAGCCGCGTCCAGAGCGGGGCGCGGACCCCGTCCACCTTCGCGCCGACGCAACTGTCGCCGATCCGCGTGTGAATCGCGTATGCGAAATCCAGCGGCGTCGCGCCGCGCGGCAGCTTCACGACGTCGCCCCTCGGCGTGAAGCAGAACACCTCATGTTCTGCAATGCGTCGGCTTGATTCCAGACGATCCGGGGCAGCAGCACCCATTCCTGGCCAGCCATCTGTAGGCTGAGACCTGTCGACACGGCACAGGTCAAATTGCGGTATCGCGAGGCCGCAGCAAGGATGCCGTTGTGGTCAAGCCCAGTCTTTCAAGCGCAGACAGGTACTCGCTCACGGAACGCCGTGGATTGCGCAACGCTGCCCGGTGACCCTGTACCGCTGCCAGCACGACCCCGGTGTCGGCGCTGAAGAGATCCGCGACAAAGGCATCGGGATGCTGTGCCGCGAGCCCGTGAGGGGCCAGGCAATTATGCGGAAAGTCCCGCAGGTTGGCAGACACGATCACGTCCGCTCGACCGTGAATTGCGGCAGCGAGGACATGACGGTCGTTTGGGTCGGGCAAGTCGAGTTCCGAAACGAATTGTCGAATCCTGTCACAAGGGCGTCCGGGAAGTGCCGATCCATGGTTGATCGAGTCCTGTCCAATGCGGCCGGGTCTATATCGGGCCGGTCGGCCAAGAGACTGCCTGTCCATTCCGCGTGGATGTCGGGACTCCACAATGGTGCAAAGAGATACCGGTCCGCGAGACGCAACAGCAGGTCGCGAAGGCCGGCGGAGTAGAGAACATTGGCGTCAAGCAACGCCGTCAGGCGATCCATTGCCTACTGCAAGCCGAGTTCCTGGTCGCGAGCGGTCAGTTCATCGAGCGCTTCGCTGCGGCGGTCCTCTGTCTCGCGGCGGTGGGCGAGGACGTCTTCCACGCGGACACGGCGGTGTGAACCGACCTTGCGGCAGGGTATCAGTCCCTCGTCGAGAAGCTGGACCAAGTGAGTCCGCGACACCTGCAGCAATTCGGCGGCCTGCCGCGTCGTCAGTTCGGGGTGCAGCGGCGTGACAGCAACACCCTTGCGATGTGCCATGTGATCCAGGATCTCCCTGAGCAGCGACATCGCCGTCGGCGGAATTTTCACACTCTCGGTCCCGATCCGTGCTGACATCGGCTGCGCCCCTTCGATCAGCGCGTCCAAGGTACGGCCGGCCCTTTCCGCCAGAGCCGCTTCTTGGTCGCTCGGCACACCACATACTGCTGGTTTCGTATTCATCTCTGATCCTTCCACCATCCTGACGAAACGATAACATTAAATGCCGTAAGTGAAACAAGTAACGCAAATCAAACGGCACCAACTCATCGGGATGGTGAGATTTCGCCAAAGCTCGGTGATGCCCGCATTCAAGTGTGGACCGTCGAGAAGTTGGACGAGGTCAGTCCACGCCACCTGCAGCGGCTCTAAGCGAAATGCATGCCGCCGCCAATTGTTGACGAATGACGGTGCGGATGTCCCAGCCCGAAGGCAGCGGCCACAAACTCGCCTGAACGGGGCAGGGGCACCCCTGCAATGGTGCCGGCGGCGGCGATCGGCCACTTGTCAGGCCTATAGATTGCCGGACCGTGCTGCAAGAATCCGGAGCACAGATTTTCCGAACAAGGAAGAGGAAACGCGTGGCCTGACCGTCACGGCGAAACCGACCGGCAGGTCACATCGCTAGGCGCCCTGCCAGAAGTGCTCGACGCACCGCCCCACATGGTGGCCGAAGTGCTCGCGGGCACGCTGCATGCCCAGCAGAGGTCGGAAATGCGGCATGCTTGGGCAAGTTCGAATTTTTGGGCGGTGAACTTGTTGCCCCGTTCTGTCGCGGTCGTGGTGGTCTCGGCGGATGGTGAATCGCTTTCGAGCCGGTGGATTCCGGAGCTTGTCGACGCGCTCGACACGGCCATCGACGAGTATGATGCGGAGATCGAGAAGCTGATCCTCGGCAATGCGACGCTTGCGGGGCGCTACATGATCCTGACCTCTATCCCCGGCATCGGCCTGATCACTGCGGTGGCGCTCATCTGCTGGATGAGCGAACTCGGCAGCATCGGAAATCGTCAGGCGGCAGCGCTCGTCGGCGTGGCTCCCTTTGCCAACGAGAGCGGGACCAAGAGCGGTGCGAGGCATATTCGGGGCGGACGCAGAAGACCGCGAGACGTACTCTACATGGCGGCCTTGTCCGCGAAGTAGCACAACCCACAGATGAGCGCAGTCTACGAGCGGCTGAAGACGCGCGGCAAGCACACGAAAGTAGCCCTGGTCGCTGTGATGCGCCGTTTGATCGTCACGGCGAACGCTCTCGTCCGCGATAGCCGCATGTAGTCGGAACAGCCACCTTCGAAAGAGCTGGTGGACATCGCAAACTGACGATCAAGGATCACCTGCCGGCCAGGATGCCATCAGACAGTGGCATCGCCGGAACAAGAGAATCACCAAAACCGCTCGGAGCGCAGCAATTCGGGCCGGCTAGGCACGCCAAGGCCGTCCTCGAGCTGTGGACAATGCCGGTATTAAACTGGGATAACTCTCGAAGGGCATGTCCGGAAGACCCAAAAAAGGCCTTGACCGAGATCATGGATGCTTGAAGGGCTGGATGTGCATCCGGTGACGGCCACGCACGCCGCGCACAAGCCGGAGAAGGTCAGGAAACGGCTTGCCGACCGCAGACACTGGCACGTCCCCTTCACGCCAGCCTTGGCGCCACGACTCAACAAGATCGAGCGCCGCTTCTTGGAGCCAGCCCGGACGTGGCACAGAGGCGTGCATCGCTTGGTCGCCGAACTCGACGTCGACATCAAGGTCTTCATCGATGCGCAACACGAGATGCCGCGGCCCCGCAAGTGGACCAGATCCGCCGAAGAAATCCTTGTGTCCGGCAGGAGGATCCTGCTCAACGCAAACGAACCCGGCGTGATCGGAGAGGCTTGTTGCGAATTCTGGATTCAGTACACTATGAAAACGCTCTCGCTACTGCCAAACAATGGCAGTAGCGCACATCGACTGCCGCTCCGTCGACCCGACTGGCGACTCGTCGGATACGTACGCATGACTTGCCGTTCTGGAGAAGCGAATGCTCGAACGTCTTGTGCTGAAAAATGTCGGTCCAGCGCCCAAGATGGATCTGGACCTGCAGCGTCGGATGAACCTCATCACCGGCGACAACGGGCTCGGCAAGAGTTTTTTGCTGGATGTCGCGTGGTGGGCGCTGACACGAAAATGGCCCCGTGACCTGAATCCACGTCTCACTTCCGGATACCCGGCACGTCCCACGGACAGGACATCGCCAGCAAGACTGCGTTTCGCACTAACAACGGATGCTGGTAACAGCCAGACCTTCGAAAGCAGCTATTCCGTTCGGGACGAGAGCTGGACAGGGAGACCTGGACGGCCACACAGTCCGGGACCGGTCATTTACGCGCACGCCGATGGCGGCTTTTCGGTCTGGGATCCAGCCCGGAACTACTGGAAGAAGAGAGGGAACGTCGATGTTCAGGATCGACTTCCGGGATATGTCTTTTCACCTCAGGATGTGTGGAAGGGGCTGGACGTACCGATCGACGGAAGATCGACCAAGGTCTGCAAAGGTCTTCTCGACGACTGGTCGAGCTGGATTCGGGAAAATGGGGAGAGTGCCCGGCGCATGTCCGAGGTCGTTGGTGCACTGTCGGTTCGCAGTGAGCCTTGGGACGTCGGTCCGATACTGCGCCTTTCCGTAGATGACGCACAGGACGTTCCCTCAATCCGAACCGAATACTCCGACGCCGTTCCAATTGTGCACGCGTCATCCGCGATTCGCAGGATCACCGGCCTGGCGTACATGCTTGTCTGGTCTTGGAGCGAACATGTACGTGCAGCGGAGCAGCTCAACCTAAGGACCGCCGGGCAGGTGATTTTGCTGTTCGACGAAATCGAGGCGCACCTTCATCCCCGTTGGCAACGAACCATCGTGCCCGCGATTCTCAAGGTGATGGACCGCCTCACAAATGCGGACACGGGCGTGCAGCTCATCGCAGCCACCCATTCGCCGCTCGTGCTCGCCTCGGTGGAACCGCACTTTGACGACGAGCGGGACCGGCTGTTTCACCTCGAAATCCGAGATGGCGAGGTCCACCTCGACATCGTGCCATGGGCGGCGCAGGGAGATGTGCTGGGCTGGCTGGTGTCCAACGTATTCGGACTTCGCCAGGCGCGGTCGATCGAGGCGGAACGCGCCATTGATGCAGCCCAGGCATGCATGCTCGGAAAGAGGCTCGAGAACCCGGAAGGCCTAAGAGGACGTGATCAGATCCACGAGGCGCTTCGACGCGTACTGCCCGGCAACGATCCGTTCTGGCCAGGATGGATCGTTTGGTCGGAGCGGAATGGGAGCAGACAATGATCCGCTTCGAGCCAGTCCCTGAGCCGGTCGACTTTGACCAAAGGACCAAGACTCCTGGGGATGCATGGCTCGCCGCGAACCCGGAGACCAGTCGCCCAAAGGATCTATGGACGCAGTTCAAGGGAGAACTCGCAGACGGCTTTCGAAATCTCTGCGCATATTCGGTCATGTACGAGCCGGTCGGGACCGTGGATCACTTCGTGAGTTGCCACGAAGACCGGTCGAGAGCATATGACTGGACGAACTACCGCTACTGCGCAGCTTGGATCAACTCAAGCAAGAACAATGAGCCTGCAGCTCATTTGCTGGACCCGTACGAGATTGGGGAGGGATGGTTCGAGATTCATCTTCCGTCCCTACAATTGCGTGTTTCGGACGCAATTCCCGAAGAGTTCCGGGCGCGCGCTGAGTATGTCTTGACCAGGTTGCACCTGCGTGACGACGAGCGTGTAATGCGTCAGCGAAGGGCATGGTACAAGGTGTTTCAAGACGGAGATCTCACGCTGGACGGGCTTGAAGGCAAAGCACCATTGATCGCGGCGGCAATCGTGGATTGAAAGCCTGTTCCGCAATAGTGCATCGAGGGTCATGATCACGCAAGCATGTCGCCGCCCACCTGCCGCATGCCCGACGCTGATTGCTCAAGTCCATAGGTAGCGCGATCCTCGCCACGGCGAAAACGTACCGATCCTCGATATACATAAGCGGGTCGCGAAGGCCGGCAGGACAGAGAATATTGGCGTCAAACAACGCCGTCAGGCGTTCAATTGCATACTGCAGACCGAGTTCCTGGTCGCGAATGGTCGGTTCATCGAGGGGGTCGCGATGGCGGGACTCTGTCTCGCGACGGTGAACGATGAAGACCTCTACGCGGCCACGGTGGTGCGAGTCGGCCATGCGGCCGTATCAGTTCCTCATCGAGAAGCTGGGCGACGTGAGTGCAAACAACATGTCGCGGAACGGGGCGGTCTGAACCGGTGTCACGTGGCCAGGCATCATGACCGGCCAAAGCACGGGGCGAACAGTTTCCGACGGTGCGAGACCTACTCGGCCGGCGTGCCCATCTTTCTCGCCAGCGCCCGCTTGCGCCTCTTCGCGAACCGCTTCTTGAGGCGCTTCACGCGCGCCTTCTGGTAGGCGGCGATCAGCGGCGCGGAAAGGTAGTAGGACGCCATGCCCGCCGCCATGCCCAGCGTCAGGCCGCCGACAAGATAGGGCACGAATATCTGCTCCAGGAACAGGACGAGACCCTGCCAGTTCGCGGTCTCGGGCGTGAAGAGCGCCAGGAAGTTGCGCCAGAAATCCAGCGACGCGTCGGCGAACGCCCAGAGGATCTGGGGCAGCGGCATCCCGTCCCCGCCGACCATCCAGAAGCCGAGACCCGTCGACACGGACGCGATCAGCGGAAACGTCAGCGGGTTGCCGAAGAACGTCGCCAGGAGCGCCGCAAGGACGTTGCCGCGGATCACCAGCGCCAGGAGCGCCGCCAGGAAGAAGTGCAGCCCAAAAAACGGCGTGAACGACATGAAGACCCCGACCGCGATGCCGCGGCTGATCTTGTGCGCCGGATCGGGCAGGCGCCGGAGACGAAGCGCCACGTAGCGCAGCGAGCGCTGCCATCCGCCGCGCGGATAGACGCTCTCGCTGACGATCTCAGCATAGGACCGTGGCTTTCGTCGCTTGAAGATCGCTCCCCCTCCCCCTCAGGGCTTTCGACCCGGATCGCGGTGCCTGCCCAGCGAGGCGACGTCGCTGTCCGCCTCGAGCGCAAGCATCACCGCGTGCAGGTGTCCGGTATCGCGAAGTTCGACGTCAACAATCAGTCGGTAGAAATCCGGCTTCCTGTCGATGAACACGAGGTCCGAAATATTCGCGCGCTGCTCGCCGATCAAGGTGCAGATCCGGCCGAGAACGCCGCTGTCGTTGGCGATCGTCAGGTCCAGGCTGACGTTGTGCACCGGCGGGTGACGGCCCTCCTGCCAGTGCAGGTCGACCCACCGCTCGGAATCCTCGTCCAGCTCGGCCAGCGAGTCGCAGTCGATGGCGTGGATCAGCACGCCCTTGCCACGATAGGCGATGCCGACAATCCGTTCGCCCGGAACCGGCTGACAGCAGAGAGCGCGGCGAAACGTCTGGCTGGGCTTGAGCCCGACAACGGCGCGTGCCGCATCGATCTCGTCACCGGACCTGCTCTCGAGATCGGGATACAGCGTCCTGATGACTTCCCGCGCGGCAAGCTCGGCCGCGCCGATCCGCACCAGCATTTCCTTGCTGGTTTCCAATCCGAGCTGTTTCGCCGCGGTCGTGAAGGCCTTTTCCGAGGGGCGCTTGCCGACCCGCTCGAACGCCACGCGCACCAGCTCGCGCCCGAGCTTGTGGAAGCGTGCGCGGTTCTCCTCGCGCAGCGAGCGGCGGATGGCCGCCTTGGCGCGTCCGGTCGCGACGATGTCGATCCATGTGCCGGGCGGCCGCTGGCCCTGGGCCGTCATGATGTCCACGGACTGCCCGTTGCGCAGACGCGTCCATAGCGGGGCACGGACCCCGTCCACCTTCGCGCCGACGCAGCTGTCGCCGATGCGCGTGTGAATCGCGTACGCGAAATCCAGAGGCGTGGCGCCGCGCGGCAGCTTCACGACATCGCCCCTCGGCGTGAAGCAGAAAACCTTGTCGGCATACATCTCCATCTTGACGTGTTCCAGGAACTCGTCGTGGTCATCCGCCGATTCAAACCTCTCCGAGAGGCTGGCGATCCATTTGGCCGGATCGACCGCGAAGGGGTTCTCCGAGGGCTCTCCGTCACGGTACGACCAGTGAGCCGCCACGCCCGCCTCGGCGACCTCGTGCATCTCCTGGGTCCGGATCTGGATCTCGACCCGCTTGGCGTCGCGCCCGGAGACGGTCGTGTGGAGCGAGCGGTAACCGTTGGACTTCGGCTGGCTGATGTAGTCCTTGAAGCGTCCAGGCACCGCGCGCCACCTCCTGTGCACGGCGCCTAGCGCCCCGTAGCAATCGGCATCGCTGCTGACGATCAGCCGGAATCCGTGGATGTCGGAAAGCCGGGAGAACCCCATCTTCTTCTCTTCCATCTTGCGCCAGATGGAATACGGCTTCTTCGCGCGGCCGAACACCTTGGCCTCGATCCCGGAATTCTCGAGCTCCTTCTCCATGTCGGACGTGATTCTGCGGATCACGTCTCCCGACTTGTGCTGAAGCGTTATGAAGCGCCGCATGATCGAGTTGCGCGCCTTGGGATTCAGGACCCGGAACGCGAGATCCTCGAGTTCCTCGCGCATCGACTGCATGCCCATTCGGCCTGCGAGCGGCGCGTAGATGTCCATGGTCTCGCGCGCCTTCTGCTGCTGCTTTTCTTTCGGCATGGCCCGGATGGTGCGCATGTTGTGGAGCCGGTCGGCGAGCTTGACGAGGATCACGCGCAGGTCTTTGGACATCGCGATGAACAGCTTGCGGAAGTTCTCCGCCTGCCTGGTCTCGGACGACGAAAGCTGGAGGTTCGTCAGCTTCGTGACGCCATCGACCAGTCCGGCGATCTCGGCGCCGAATTCGCTCTTCACCTCTTCCAGGGTGGAGCGCGTGTCCTCGATCGTGTCGTGGAGCAGCGCCGTGACTATGGTCGCGTCATCCAGTTTCTGCTCGGTCAGGATTGCCGCGACCGCAACCGGATGCGTGAAGTAAGGCTCGCCCGATCGCCGTTTCTTTCCCTCATGCATGCGCTGGCCATAGGCATAGGCCCGGCCGATCATGTCAGTGTCGGTCTTCGGATTGTAGTTCTGGACCAGCGCGATCAGGTCGTCGGTGGTGAGCATCCGGTCCCCCCGAGGGCAGCACCAACCCCTACGGCCGCCCTTGGGCGTCTTCCATCAGCGCCCGCAGCAGCTTTTCCTCGCTGAGGTCGTCGTCTGCAGGCGCGTCGTCTTCCGCGCCCATGAGCAGGGCCATGGAGTCCTCCTCCGGCTCGTCCACCTCGATCTGGGTCTGATGCGATTCAATCATGCGCTCGTGCAGCTCTTCCGAGGACTGGGTTTCCTCCGCGATCTCGCGCAGCGACACGACAGGGTTCTTGTCGTTGTCCCGGTCCACCGTAAGGGGAGCGCCCGTCGAGATTTCGCGCGCACGGTGCGACGCGATCATCACGAGATCGAACCGGTTCGGAACCTTGTCAACACAGTCCTCTACCGTCACGCGGGCCATAAGGATCTCCGTCTGAAATGAAGTCGGTGAGTCAGGTATGGCTTCCGGGCGCGAAACACAAGCGGAATCTGCACCGCAACGCCCCACCGGAAAGCGCCGGTTACGGAAATTTGACCAAACGGACGGTTGCAATTGCCTCCCGACAGGCGGACAGTCGAATCCAGTGGAAGGTCGGAGTCGGCCGGACCGACCAGACTATTCATCCTGCAATGAATTTCATCCGGCCCGAATCCTATGGGAAAGGACAAGCAGATGTTCTACAAGGACGAACGGCTTGCTCTGTTGATCGACGGGGCGAATCTGTATGCCGCGACGAAGGCGCTGGGATTCGACATCGACTACAAGCTGCTGCGCCAGGAGTTCATGCGGCGCGGCAAGCTGCTGCGGGCCTTCTACTACACCGCGCTCCTTGAGAACGAGGAATACTCCCCGATCCGGCCGCTCGTGGACTGGCTCCACTACAACGGGTTCGCCATGGTGACGAAGCCGGCGAAGGAATTCACCGACAGCCAGGGGCGCCGCAGGGTGAAGGGCAACATGGACATCGAGCTTACGGTCGATGCCATGGAACTCGCCCCGCACGTCGATCACATCGTGCTGTTTTCCGGAGACGGCGATTTCCGGCCGCTGGTGGAGAGCCTGCAGCGTCAGGGCGTGCGGGTATCCGTCGTCTCGACCATCCGTTCGCAGCCGCCGATGATCGCCGACGAGCTGCGCCGCCAGACCGACAACTTCATCGAGCTAGACGAACTGAAGGACGTCATCGGACGCCAGCCACGCGAACCGCACGATCGAACCGAGGATTGATGCACCCGGCTCCGTGCCGGCATTCAGGCAAAGCGAAATTCCGACGGGCATCGACGGCCCTGCGGCCTGCCTCACGGATGAACCGAACGCCCCGAGTACGACTTCGCCGCCCCATTACGTCATCTGCGGGTGGACAATTGGGTCTTGAGATTTTGCCCATCTGGGGCCTTCGTTCAGGAGGACCCATGAGCAAGAGACATAGACGCCACAGCACAGCCAGGAAGCAGGAAATCGTGGAAGCGTATCTGAGTGGAGAAGCGCTTCACGCGTGTCCGTCCTTCGGTTCCGTTCATGTGACACGCCGCTTTCCTCCAGCGGGTCCCGACGGACCCGGTTCCCCGCCTTCCATGGTACTGTCAGCGCGCTACGACTCCCGATCCCGCATCCCTTGGGCTCGTAAATTCGCCGTCCGGTGCCGCACATGTCCCGCCATGGTTCGTTCTCGCTTGCGCGCTCCCTGCACCGTGCAGCTCCCGGTGCAGGGCCGGGGCTTGATTGATGCAGCTGGCGATCCCCGTTCCAGCTTGGTTGCGTACGGACCAGGCCGGGCACCCCAATTCCCTGGCAGTCCGTCTGCAGCTTTGCAGCGTTCCCGCGAACCCGGACGGCTCGCCACGCCTCGTCAGTGGCGGCGTTTCCGGCGCTGCCCCCGCATTGTCCAGAACGAAGGCGCCCACATTGCCAAATTCGAGGCTCAAAGGCACTGCTTCACCGTCCCCTGCATGCGCTTCACGACGTGCATCGCTTCGCGCCATGCATTGCTCGGTTCCGGCTGGCTGGCTGGCCTTTGCCGGGTGGGGCGTCTACCCACAGGATTGCGTTGCAAGGACTCCGTTTCTCTTGCGCGCCTCCTTTCTCCTGCTTTCTCCTTGCCAGAGCTTCGCCAGACGCAAGGTCATTTCGGCCTTCATCATCGGGCAGGCAGCCTTGCCCGTTGCAACCGGGAAACAGCGACCATCCACGGGCCGTGCCGAAGGATCCAAGTGCAGCGCCGCGTGGACCGCGGCGGCAGGATCAGTCGCCCGCACCCAGATTTCGAACAGGGAGCGGGCAAGGATTCGCAGGTCTTGTTAATCCGTTAGCCTGCGATCTGTCTTGCCTTTTCGACCAGGACCTCTGCCTGCCGGATCGAGGCATAGTCGATCAGCCGACCGTCCAGCGACACCGCGCCCTTGCCCGCCGCTTCGGCCTCTGCCATGGCCGTGAGAATGCGGTTGGCCTTGTCAACCTCGGCCTCGGACGGACTCATCACCTCGTTGGCCAGCGCGATCTGGCTGGGGTGGATGGCCCATTTGCCCTCGCAGCCCAGAGCGGCGGCGCGATAGGCGGCGGCCTTGTAGCCTTCGGGGTCGCTGAAATCCCCAAACGGGCCGTCGATGGGGCGCAGGCCATTGGCGCGGGCGGCAACGACCATGTTGGCGATGGCCGAATGCCACATGTCGCCCCAATGCACCTGCCGGGATCCGTCGCTGCCCGGGTCGGTCAGCACTGCGTAGTTCTCGTTCACGCCGCCAATCACGGTGGTACGGGCCCGCATGCTGGCGGCATAGTCGGCAACCCCGAAATGAAGGCTCTCGTTGCGCCTTGATGCACCGGCGATTTCACTGACATTCTGCATGCCCAGTGCGGTCTCGATGATATGCTCGAACCCGATGCGCCTTGTCAGCCCCGTCGCATCCTCTACCTGCGTCACCAGCATGTCCACGGCATAGACGTCCGCGGCGGTCCCGACCTTGGGAATCATGATCAGGTCGAGCCGCTCCCCTGCCTGTTCCACGACATCGACGACGTCGCGATACATGTAATGCGTGTCCAAGCCGTTGATTCGAACCGACATGGTCTTGCTGTTCCAGTCGACCTCGTTCAGGGCCTTGACAATGTTGCTGCGCGCCCGTTCCTTCTCGTCCGGGGCGACCGCGTCTTCGAGATCGAGGAAAATGACATCGACGTCGGATTGCGCCGCCTTTTCAAACAATTGCGGCTGGCTGCCGGGGACTGCCAATTCGCTGCGGTTTAGGCGTGCGGGCGCCTGTTCGATGGGGTGAAAGCTCATGTCGGCCACTCCTGGAGTCTGGCGGGTTCAAGATGTCGGCGAGAGAGACAGGCGAAATCTCAATCTGTCAAGAAATATTATTGCGCGCAATTGTGTACAAACGCAACAAGATTACTCGGGCTGCCCGGGCAATCTGGACGAGTAGTAGAACGTGATCGCTTGCGCCCGGTTCTTGACCGACAGCTTGTCATAAAGGTTCGACAGGTGGAATTTCACGGTGTTGATGGAGATTCCGAGCTCGCTTGACAGCTCTCGGTTTGTCAGTCCCTTCGACAGCGCCTCCAGCATCACGCGTTCCTTGCGGCTGAGCGTCTGGATCGGGTCGGCCTGCAGCTCGCGGATGTCGACGAACGGGAACACCATCTTGCCCGCCGCGACTTCGGCGCAGGTGGCCAGAAGTCCCTCCACATCGCCCGACCGCGCCACGAAACCGGCCGCCCCAGCGGTCATCGCCAGCCGGGGCAAATCACTGGTGTCGTCGCCATAGACCACCAGTTTCGGCGCGTGCTCCTGTTCGCGCAGCACCTCGATCAACTTCGGGCCGCCAAGGGCCGGCAGGTTCCAGTCGATCACGCCGACGTCGACCGGCACCCGAATCACCGCGCCCAGGAACCCTTCGGCAGTTGCGGAAGTTGCCACGAGCGAGAATCGGGGATCACGTTCGAACACCTCGGACATGGCGGACAAGATCAGGGGATTTCGGTCCGCCAGCATGATGTCGATCGGCCGCTCGGTTTCGCTAACCATCTGTTTTCCAAGCGCGATTCACAGAAAACTACCCTTACGGGCGGGGCCATTTTCAGTGTGCAATGGATTCCTTACCGTTATGGGTAGTTAATTTCCCGCCCATTTAGCTACCAAAAACTGTAGTAACCGACGTTGCGCAATTTCGCAAGCTCGGTTCCCTTGGGCGGAAATTACCATAAGAAAGGATGCCCAGGATGACAGTCCACGCCTTTCCGCAGCTGGAAATCCCCGAAACGCTGGCAGCCGGCCCGGGTCCAGGCAACACCGATGCCCGTGTGCTGGCACGGTTCGCCGCCGCCGGCGTTGCCGACCACATGCAGCCGGACGTTCTGCGCGGCATGGTGGAGTGCAAGCACATGTTGCGCAAAATCTGGGGAACGGACAACGTTCACACGTTCGGTGCCGCCGGGACCGGCTGGACCGCGCTGGACATGATGTTCTCCGCCGTGCGCCCCGGCGACAAGGTCGTGGCCTTTGCCAATGGCACCTTTTCAGGGATCGACGCGCTGACACTGCGGATCAAGGCGGCGACACAAAGGGAGCTGGCCGCGAGCCCGATGGACCCGCAAGCCGCGAGCGTCACCGTGATCGAGGTCCCGCATGGTCAATCGGTCAGCTTCGCAGAGATTGAAACGGCCCTGGCAGAACATCAGCCCAAATGGGCCTTCATGGCACACTGGGAAACCGGCTCTGGCCGGATCAACGATCTCAAGGGTTTCTCGGATGCCTGCGACCGCCACGGAGTCATGGGATTGGTCGACGCTGTCTCCTCCCTCGGCGTCGAGGATTTCCGTATCGATGACTACCCGGGGGTCGCAGGCTGGGCGTCGTGTCCGCAGAAGGGCATCTGCTGTTTGCCGCTGACCTATGCGCCGGTCTCCTTCACCGACCGTTTCATCGACAGCCTGAAGGAAACAGGGGCCGCCACCTATGCCAATCACCCGATCTTCGAGGCGCGCCACTGGGGCATCATCGACGGCGAAGACGCCGAAAAAGGCACCTATCACCGCACCCACTCCGGCTATGCCGTCGCGGCCTTCCATGAATCGCTGCGCCTGACGCTGGAACAGACCGTCGCCAGGCGTGCCGCCGAATACACCCGCCACGAGGCCGTGCTGCGCGATGCGCTCGAGGCGATGGGCTGTGAGGTGACGTCGAACATGACTTCGCTGGTCGTGCTGAATCTGCCGGGTGACATGGCGGGCCGCGAAATGGAACTGGTGCAGCATTGCCGCGCGCAGAACTTCGGCATTTGGCCGACGCTCAGCGCCCCGGTGCAGATACGCATCGGTATCCTCAACCAGCTGAACCGCTGCGCAATTGAAGAAATTGTGACCCGGTTTGCCCAGGCCGTCCGCGATCTGGGAGGCAAGGCGAACCAGGATAGCATCAACGACGTGCTGCACCGCCACTACGGCGTGGCTTGCGCCGCCGAGTAGGGAGCCAGAGCCTTGGACGTCCACGAGTATCAAGCCAAGGAAATCCTGTCCGGATTCGGAGTGGAGGTTCCGCCCGGAGCGTTGGCCTATTCCCCTGAACAGGCTGCCTATCGCGCCCGCGAACTCGGCGGCGACAAGTGGGTGGTCAAGGCGCAGGTCCACGCAGGCGGACGCGGCAAGGCAGGCGGGGTCAAGCTCTGCGACAGCGACGACGCGATCCAGGAAGCCTGCGAGAGCATGTTCGGCCGCAAGCTGGTAACCCATCAGACCGGGCCCGAGGGCAAGGGCATCTACCGCGTTTATGTCGAGGCCGCCGTACCGATCGAACGCGAGTTCTACCTCGGCTTCGTCATGGACCGATCCAGCCAGCGCGTGATGATCGTTGCCAGCACGGAAGGCGGCATGGAGATCGAGGAGATCAGCGCTGAAAAGCCGGATTCCATCGTCCGCTCCACTGTTGAGCCAGCGGTTGGCTTGCAGGATTTTCAGGCCCGCGAGATTGCATTTGAGCTGGGGATCGAACCCGGGCTTGTCAGCCAGGTCGTTCGCACACTTCAGGGTTGCTACCGCGCGTTTTCGGAACTCGACGCCACGATGGTGGAGATCAACCCGCTGGTGGTGACCGGTGATGATCGCGTGATCGCGCTGGATGCAAAGATGACTTTCGACTACAACGCGCTGTTCCGTCATCCGCAGATCAGCGAATTGCGCGACAAGTCCCAGGAAGACCCGCGCGAAAGCCGCGCCGCCGACCGGGGCCTTAGCTATGTCGGGCTGGACGGAAGCATCGGCTGCATCGTCAACGGTGCCGGGCTGGCGATGGCAACAATGGACACGATCATGCTGGCCGGGGGCGAACCTGCGAACTTCCTTGACATCGGCGGTGGGGCCACGCCTGAACGCGTCGCCAAGGCCTTTCGCCTGGTGATGTCGGACAAGAATGTGCAGGCCGTGCTGGTCAACATCTTTGCCGGCATCAACCGGTGTGACTGGGTGGCCGAAGGCGTCGTTCAAGCCCTGAAAGAGGTGCAGGTCGACGTGCCCGTCATTGTCCGCCTTGCAGGCACGAACGTGGAAGAGGGTCAAAGGATCCTCGCCAAGTCTGGCCTGCCGATCATCCGCGCCAGCACCCTGATGGAAGCTGCCGAACGCGCCGTGGGTGCATGGAAGAGAGACTTGACCCAAGCCACCCGCATGAGGGCCGTGAAATGAGCATACTTCTTGATCGCGACACACGCGTTATCGTTCAGGGCATCACTGGCCGCATGGCCCGGTTTCACACCAAGGACATGCTGGAGTACGGCACCAACCTCGTTGGCGGCGTGGTGCCGGGCAAGGGCGGCGAAAAGGTCGAAGGCGTGCCGGTGTTCGACACGGTAAAGGAAGCGGTGACCGCGACCGGTGCCGAGGCCAGCCTGGTCTTCGTCCCTCCGCCCTTCGCCGCAGATGCGATCATGGAGGCCGCCGACGGGGGCATTCGGTATTGCGTCTGCATCACCGATGGCATCCCCGCCGGCGACATGATCCGAGTGAAGCGCTACATGATGCGGTACCCGAGAGAGCGTCGCATGGTGCTGACTGGGCCGAATTGTGCGGGCACGATCTCTCCTGGCAAGGCGCTGCTCGGGATTATGCCGGGGCATATCTATCTGCCTGGCAACGTGGGCATTATCGGTCGCTCGGGAACGTTGGGCTACGAGGCCGCCGCGCAACTCAAGGAACTGGGGCTGGGCGTGTCCACCTCTGTCGGCATCGGCGGCGACCCGATCAACGGCTCGTCCTTCAAGGACATCCTGGAGCGGTTTGAAAATGACGCCGACACGGATGTGATCTGCATGATCGGTGAGATCGGCGGCCCGCAAGAAGCCGAGGCCGCCGAATATATTCGCGATCACGTGACAAAGCCGGTTGTTGCCTATGTTGCGGGCCTGACCGCCCCCAAGGGACGCACGATGGGACATGCGGGCGCGATCATCTCCGCCTTTGGCGAAAGCGCCAGCGAAAAGGTCGAGATTCTGGAAAATGTCGGCGTGACCGTCGCCGAAAACCCTGCCGTGATTGGCAAGACCGTCGCTGAAGTCATGAGAAAGGCCGCCTGACATGATCAAGCCTTCCGTCTTCGTGACCCGCCGCTGGCCTGCCGCCGTCGAAGCGCAGCTGGCCAAGAACTACAACGCCACCTTCAACACGTCGGACGTGCCGCTGGCGACGTTGGAAATGAGCGAGGCGATGCAGCGCTACGATGCTGTGCTGCCCACCGTGACCGACAAACTGGGTGCCGATGTCTTTGAGGTCGGCAAACCGCAGGCAAGGATCATCGGCAACTATGGCGTCGGCTATAGCCACATATGCGAGTCTTCGGCCCGCAAGAGCGGCATGACTGTGACCAACACGCCCGACGTGTTGTCCGAATGCACCGCCGATATCGCGATGACGCTGATGCTGATGGTGGCGCGGCGCGCGGGCGAGGGTGAGCGCGAGGTGCGCGAAGGTCGCTGGACCGGCTGGCGTCCCACGCATCTGGTGGGCACCAAGGTGTCCGGCAAGACGCTCGGGATCATCGGCTATGGCCGCATCGGTCAGGAAATGGCCAAGCGCGCGCACCACGGGTTCGGAATGCGGGTGGTTGTCCAGAACCGCAGCCGCGTCGCACCAGAGGTGCTGGCCCAATGCTGCGCCACCCAGGTCGACACCGTCGAGGATCTGCTGCCCCAATGCGATTTCGTCTCGCTGCATTGCCCTGGCGGGGCCGCGAACCGACACCTCATCAATTCAAGCCGGCTGGACCTGATGAAAGAGGATGCCTTTCTGATCAACACTGCCCGCGGAGAGGTAATCGATGAATGGGCGCTGACTCAGGCGCTGATGTTCAACACGATCGGCGGCGCCGCACTGGACGTGTTCGACGGCGAACCGTGCATCGCACCTGAACTGATGCAATGCGACAATCTGGTGATGCTTCCGCATCTCGGCTCAGCCACGCGCGAAGCCCGTGAGGCGATGGGGTTCCGGGTGCTGGAAAACCTCGCCGATTTCTTTGCTGGCCGTGACCCGCGCGACCGGGTGATCTGATGCCCGCCGCCCTCCCTGCGACCACCATTTTTGAGGCAAGCAGCGACGCCTAATGCGACGACCTGCGCCGCACTCTGGCCGGCTTTTGGCACAAAGTCCTGACACGCCGCGCGCCGAATGTTGCAGAGTGGTTCGACGCGGGCACGGTTGGCTCCATTCCCGTTGACGCCTTTGCCACGCCCTGCCTTCAGGCGCTGACGATCTGGTTTCAACTACAGCGCATCGCTGACGAGACCATCGCCATCCTTGATCGATGGAAGGCAAAGTCCAATACCGGCGCGACCTCGGTTCCTGACAGTTTCGCCCAGACCCTTGCCAGTGCCGATATCGATGCCAGGGCCTTTGAGGCCAACGCACTGACCATTTCCGTTGGCCCGACGCTGACCGTGCACCCGACCAAGGCCAAGCGCGTTACGGTTCTTGAAATTTACCACCGCATCTACCGGGACCTCACTATGCCGGAAGCCGAGCGCTGGACGCACCGGGAACGCGAAACGATCCTGGGCGATATCGAAGGCAACATCGATCTGTTGTGGTTGACGGGCGAGCTTCGTCTGGAATGCCCGACCCTGGCAGACGAAATCGACTGGGGCCTGCAATTTCTTCACGACAGCTGGCAAGCGAAATTGCAACAGTTTTGCACGGGTTCATTCCCCCAGGCAGGGTGCCAGGGTGCTGGATCCTGCAGTGCTTCGGGCAACCGTCCCGCACCGAAGATGTCCCTGTCATCGTCGCCGATCATGATCCGTCCTTTCTGCGGCGCCGGTCCGGGCCGGAACGCAGCAGGTCCTGGTGATCCCGCATCCTGTAGCTGTTCGCCCGGATGTTGACGATTTGGCAGTAAAGGAACAGCCGGTCGATCAGAGCGTTCAGGGGCTGCTCGATGGCCTCGGCAGCGGAGACCGTCCGCCATCGACCTCGGACAGGATGCCGTCGACGGCCTCAATCGCGCCAAGCATCTTGAGGTCGGCCAGCATCACCCCCAGCGTTTCGCGTCATGCCGCCGCCGGCTTCATTGCAATGCCTCCGCGTAGTCGCTGCGCGGCTCCCGCCCTTGGGCGGATGCGGGCCAACGCCAGGGGGTGCACCCGCCGGTTACCGTTCGCGAGGATCCGGCATCCGGTATCCGACGCCGCGCTGGTTGAAGATCAAGCCCGGACGCGCGGCGGCGTCGCCGAGCTTGCGGCGGAGGTTTCTGACGAAGATGCGCACCAGGTTGGGGCCGGCGTACTTGCGCTCGCCCCACACCTGGCGGAGCAGCGTTTCATAGGGGACCACCCGTCCGGCGTTGAGCGAGAGCACGCGTAGGAGCGCGTACTCGGTCGCCGTGAGACCCGCAGCGCGGCCCCCAACCGTGACCTGGCGGCTCCCGTAGTCGATCGTGAGCTCGCCCAGCACGAACGGCGCTGGCCGCTCGCGCCTTCGCAGCGCCGCCCGCACCCGCGCGGTGAGCTCCGCAGGAGAGAACGGCTTGACGATGTAGTCGGCGGCACCGGCATCAAGCGCCCGCGCGACGGTCTCGTCGCGACCGTAAGCGGAAACAAAAATGACCGGCAGTTCGGCGAGTTCGGGAATCTCCGCCATCAGCTCTACTCCGTCGGCACCTGGCAGCGCCAGGTCGAGCAAGACGAGCGCAGGTTTTTCCACGCGAAGGATGCGCTTGATCTCGCGGGGATCTCCCGTGACCACGGGCGCATAGCCCCCGGCGGAGAGCGCGTCGCGCACCAGGCGCAATGTCCGGGGGTCGTCGTCCACCACGAGGATGCGCGCGGGCCCGGCGTCTTTGCCAGACAGGCGTGACTTTCGCCGGGAGGCACCAGGCGCCTTGCCGCCGACCTCGTCGGCCACCGGAAGAGTGAAAACAATGGTGGTGCCCCGGCCGGGCCCGGCGCTCTCGGCCCGTATGCGTCCGCCGTGCGCCTCCACAAGCCCTTTGCAGATCGCAAGACCAAGGCCGTGACCCGGTTCCTGGCCTTCGCGTCCACCGTCCCCGTGGACGACGTGCTTGCGGAACAGCTGCGCCAACCGCTTCCGTGTCAGGCCGCGGCCCTGGTCGGAAACCGAAACGGACACGAGGGCGTCCTCGCGCACCGCTGAAACGCGGATGTCGGTCGACTCCGGAGCGTTGCGCGCCGCGTTGGAGAACAGGTTGTTGAGCACCTGCACCACGCGGCGCCGGTCGGCCATGACCTGGGGAAGGTCGGGAGGAAGGTCGACGAGAACGTCGTGCCGCGCGCCGCCGCCCTGGAACGTGGCCCGCGCGCGCTCCACCAGCCTGGCCGCGTCCGATGGCTCCGGAGCCACCGAGAGCGTGCCCGCCTCGATGCGCCCTGCATCGAGCAGGTCGCCGATCAGGCCGCGCATGTGGTCAGCCTGCTCGACGATCAGTCGGTGGAACTCGCGCATCTCTGCCGGGTCCAGTGCCGGCGCCTCCTCCAGAAGTGTCACTGCCGAGCCCTTGATGGCGGCCAGTGGCTCGCGCAGCTCGTGGCTCACCAAGCCGAGGAATTCGGTCCGCAGCCGTTCGATCTCGTCGAACGGTGCCAGGTCCTGAACCGTCACCACCATCGAGCCCACGGCGTCGCCTTCGGAAGGGATCGGCGTGGCATTTATCAGCGTCTTGACGCTGCGCCCGTCCGGCACCGAGAGCGTCATCTCCTCGGCCCGCAGCGTCTCGCCGCTGCCGAGCTGCTCCGCGAGTGGGAACTCGCTCAGGGACACCTCGCGCCCGTCGGCCCGGCGGAAGGTCAGCACCTCCAGGAGCTGTTCGGGCGGACGGCCAGCCATGCGCAGACGCTCCACGATCCGCCGCATCTCGCGGTTGAACGACACTGGACGGCCGCTCTTCGCATCGAAGACCACGACGCCTACCGGCGAAGTCTCGACCAAGGCCTCGAGATCGGCCCGCGCACGCCGCTCGCTGCGGAGGGTGCGCGCGTTGGCGATGGCCGACGCGGCCTGCGAGGCGAACAGCGCCAGCACTTCCTCGTCCCCTTCGGTGAAGGCCTCCCCATCCGCCTTCCCGGCAAGAAAGAAGTGGCCGAGACCCGCGTCCTGGTGGCGCATCGGCATGCCCAGGAAGGTCCGGGAGACTGTCCACGGAGCGTCGATGCCCAGGTCCTGGACGTAGACCGGGAAGTCGGTCGACCGCAATGGCCCCGGCAGGGCGCGGAGATGCTCGAACAGTTGGGCGTTGCCTGGCCAGGCGAGCTGCTCTCGCTCCTCCTCAGGCGCGAGACCCGAGAACACAGGGTCCTGGGGCACGCCATCCTCATCGACTGCGACGATGACGCCGTAGCGGGCACCGGTGAGAGAGCGGGCGCTCGCCACGACCTCGCCGAGCACGGTGTCAAGGTCGAGGGTCGCGTTGATGCGCAGGATTGCAGCATTGAGCGTGGCGGCGGGCTCGCGCCGAACCTCGCTTTCCTGCCTCGCGTCGTCGGACTGCGTCACTGCTCCTCCCCCTCCGAATCGGTTCCCGTCGTGAAACCGCAAAGGCGCCGGAATCGCGATGCCTCGCACCGTCTGCAACGCAGCCGGAGAGAAGACAAGCCCAAAATTAATCGAATCGACATCATGAACCGGGCATCCACACGCATATTTAACGCATGATCGCCTGCAAAGCAGTTAGGAAAGTACTTGTGAAGTGGAATGCCGGCGTCCGGTTCGCGACGTCTCGCTTTGCGTGCCACGCCGGCTGATCTTCTCAAGGACGGCGGAACCCGTGCGCCACCGGGTCTGGGCTGCGCGGTTCCGCCACTTGGGTTGCAATCCACGCCGGCAACGACCGGGTGTTGGTAATTTGAGGAACGAGCAGCAATGAAGAAATTTGTACGTTTTGTCCCGAACTTTCCGGGCACATGCATGATCGCGGCTGTAATGGCCGCAGCCATACCGGACGCGCCAAGCGCTGAGCCAATACCGCGTTCGCGCCGTGGGCCACACGACGACCGTTCGCATGCATCTGGTGGCAGCGACACCTTGGCCCGGGACCGACATGAACGCCGGGAGCTTCTCCCGCAACTGCACCGGAGATGCCATTCCCGTTCCATGGCCGCCCTCGCTCCCCGCGCGGCGGTTGCCTTCCTGCTTGCACTTTTCGCGCTGCTGGCTTTCGCGCCGGACGCTGCGGCACACGAACCGACGAACTTGAAGGCGGTACGGAGCGACCCCAACAATATAACGATCTCGTGGGCGCCGCCGTCGAACAGTGATTCGCCGGACTTGATCTACGAGTACGCCTTTCGGTGGCCAGGCCAGGGTTGGACGAATGGCGGCCATGTTTTGCGCGGCAAGACGTCGCTCATACGCGGTACGAGATTCCTCGGCACGACATTCCGGATACGGGCAAAAATCAGGAAAGGCCCACCACCTGACGGTAATTCCGACCCCTCTCCGTCCGACAATCCACTCGACTACGAGATCTACGGCGACTGGGTTCAGTTGCCGATCCCGAGCGACGCCGAGCGCCCGAACAGTGCGACCACCGAGGAGGTGACTCCGCCGCCCGGTCCAGGCACCAGCACCAGCACCAGCACCAGCACCGGCGGCAGCGGCAGCGGAGGTGGAGGTGGAGGACTGCCTCCGGCCAACACCCTGGCCACCGGCGCGCCCACGATTTCGGGAACGGCGCGAGTTGGCGCGACGCTGACAGCCAGCGCGGGCACCGTCGCCGACGCCGACGGACTGACGGGCGTTTCCTATTCATGGCAGTGGATCCGGGTCTGGGCCGGCGGCGCGGAGAGCGACGTCGTGGGTGCCACCAACGCGACCTACCTGATCACCGATGCTGATCTCGGCCGAAGCCTCAAGGTGCGAGCTTCCTTCGCTGACGACGCGGGCAACGCCGAACGCCTGACCAGCGCGGCCACAGCAACGGTGGTCGCGAACAACGTGCGTACGGTACTGGTGAATACGGCTGCGCGGAGCACGCTGGCGGCAGTGGCGCTGCGCTCGGTATCGAGCGCGCTCGACAACATCGGCCCGCGGTTCGCGACCTCAGTGCCGGCGAGCGGTAACGTGGAGCGAACCTGCGCGCCGGACGCCGCCATGGGGGATGCCAAGGGCCGCGACGGCTGCGACCCGGCTGCGCAGAGCCGTACCGCTGAGGCGTCGGAGCTGCAGGATACCGGCGAGTTCTCGCTGACGCTTGGCACGGCCGAGGGGCCGGGCATGGCGTCCTCGCCACTCTGGTCGGTGTGGGGCCGGGGCGACCTGGGGAGCTTCGCAGGCCGTCCCGAGCCGGGGATGCGCTACGAAGGCGGACTGCGCACGGGCTGGCTCGGCGTGGACGCGCGGGCCGGGCCGTGGGTGGCGGGCATTGCACTGAGCTACGGGACCGGCGAGGGAGAGTACAGCTCTGCGGACGACGGCGCGTCAGGGCCCGGCCGACTGGAGACCACGCTGACCGCGCTCCATCCTTACGGGCGCTGGACCGCGCCGGACGGTCTGGAGTTGCGCGGTGTGCTGGGCGCCGGGCGCGGCGAGGCGCTGCTCTGGCCAGAGAGCGGGGAACGCGAGGCGAGCGATCTCTCGATGTGGATGGGTTCTGTGGGCGTGCGTCGCCCGCTTCCCGCGATCGCCAGGTTCGATCTCGCGGCGCGGGGGGACGCAAGCATCGCGCGCATGGAGACAGGGGACGGCCCGGAGAATGTGGACGGGCTGACAGCGGACAGCTGGCGGCTGCGCGCGGGCGTGGAGGCCTCGCGGACCGTCACGCTCGGCGAGGACGCCGCGCTGACGCCCTTCGTCGAGGCAGCTGTGCGTCACGACGGCGGCGACGGACTGGCCGGGACCGGCGTCGAGATCGCGGGCGGGTTGCGCTATACGGCACCGCGGCTGCTGATCGAGGCGCGCGGGCGCTGGCTTGCGACGCACACCGACGAAGGCGCGAGAGAGAGCGGGGTGAGCGTGACCGCGCGGATGGGCCCCGGGGCGCACGGGCGGGGCCTGGCGCTGGCGCTGAACCCGCGCTGGGGCGCGGTGGACACGGGCGGCGCGGAGGCGCTGTGGCGGGACGAGCTGCCGCAGCCGGCTGGGCTGTCGACCAGGGAGGCGGCGGCGATGGACGCGAGCGTCAGCTACGGCGTCCGCGTGGTGCCGCACGGGCTGCTGACGCCGTTCGCCGAGACGGGCCTTGCAGGCGTGGATGGCCGGCGGCTCGCGTTCGGCACCCGGTACGAGACGTCGCGCATGGATCTCGACGTGGAGCTCGCGGGCGAGCGCCGGGAGGACGGCGCTGCCGATCCCGAGAACCTGATCAGGCTCGACCTCGGGCTGCGGTTCTGATGGGCCGGCATGCAGAATGCGGGCGTGGCGCTGCCGGCGAGCCCGTCGACAGCGCGAGGGGGTTTTGATGGCATACGGGCAAGGAGGATTCCGAATGATGCAGTTCGATCAGTGCATGATAGATTTTGTCGCCGGCCCGGCAATATTCGTGGCAGGCATGGCCGTGGCCGCCCTCGTGGCGGGCGTCATCGTCTGGCTGACCGTAGGCTGATCCGTCACGAGCTGCGCCATGCGATCGGGCATGGCGGTACACGTCGACGTCAGCGGATTCGCCAGCCTCGCTGACGACCCGAACGAAGACCCGACGTGGACACGGCATCGCGTTCAGGGAGTCTCTCGTCCCCCACGTTCTGCCGAACCGGTTCGCAAGGTGCCGACCGGCCGCGCGACAATAGGGAGGAAAGACAAATGAAGACACATGTCATCGTGCTTTGTACGCTGGCTCTTGCTGCTTGCGGCGGCGGAGGCAGCGGCGACGATAGCGGTCTGCCAACACCGACGACACCAACAGGCCCGACAACGCCCGAACCGCCGCAAGAACGGGATTCGGAAATCCATCGTGGCGCATGGCTTCTGGGAAACAACGCAAACCTTGAATGGTATGCCAACCCTCAGATCGATCTGCCGAGGCATGGTCGGGATGGGCTTCATGTGGAAAGGCCGCAAGGCGGTGCGGCAATTCCTCGCTTGAATTTCTCGCCTTTCTTGCGGGACCGCCTGGAACCTGGCTGGAGGTTCGACAACAACGCACTTGCCCGCCTTGACGTTGCGTCGCTATGGCTCTGGCAGTTGGCGAACCAAGCATACCTGCAATGGACCCGCCACTTGAATTACGATCCCGGATCCTTGGCGGTGCAGGTCGGCGACCTAGGGAGCCTCACTTGCCATGGCAGGGGGCTCGCCTGTTATGATCCGGATTCAAACGCCGTGATCCTGAGCGAAGACTGGATTGCAGAGAACTACGCGAGTTTTGTGCGCAGCTTGGAAACGGAAGACATTGACGCCTTCCTTGATGTCCGAGCCGAGTTGTTTTGGGTTCTGACACATGAGGCTGGACACCAGTTCGGCTACATGAACCCAGGCGGTACCACTGACGGTTGTGGCGCAGACAACAAATGCCACGCGCCCTACGGATCTGGCAGCGTGATTGGTTATGACACGCAAGTGGGTGGCAGCTCGCGCTATCACGTGACGGAGGAAGACATTCGCCACGTCCCGAATGCGACCTGGAAGGGCGACGATGTTGATTACTACACGGTCCTGAGGCAAGGCGAATCGTCTTCGATCGACAGTTGGGGCATCTGGATCGATCACCGCTTCGCGGTCGACGGGCAAACTGCTCCCGGTCGTCCATCGGGAGGAAACCTGTCCATTGTAGACGAGATTGCCGGATCCGGATGGGTTCACGGAAAGCCTTCCGAGAACGTTGCCCTGAGAACCACGGCGACCTGGAGTGGCGTGGACAATTTCCTGGGAGTCGATCTCGATCCGAACTTTCTGGGTGCATTGCTCCGGGCGGACGCAAACCTGCGCTACACGTTTGGCGCCCGTCCAAACCTGAACCTGCGGGTGAACAACTTCGAGGCGCATTATGCCCTCGATGGTGTTGCCTCGTGGCATGACCACAGCTTTTCCGATTGGGGAGACTTCCGCTACAACATGGACTGCACTTCTGGCGGTTGTTCAGGCGACAGCGCCGCAGCGAAGTGGTATCCCAGCGATGCGGGCGATCCCTCCGGCTGGGTCGGCGGCGTCGTGAGCGACCAGGACAATGACTATGTGGGGTCGTTCGTAGCCAAAAAAGACTGAACCACAGTTGCGAACCGGACCTAGTCGCTGTCTTGCTGCCGATGGCCCAAGAGTTTGCCACGCAACACTTCTCCCTTCGGTTCACGTTTCGGCAAGGGCGGCAACGAAGGCTTTTTGGCTGAACCGACGGCTCGGCGGCCATGAAGGGCGACGCATCGATGCGGTGACGTGCGAACCGATCTGTCTTGAGGACGTTCGCCGGGGCGAAGACGGCCGTATCACCCATTTCGCGAAGTGCCGAAACATCTCTTGCCGCCGCGTTCGCCTCTACACCCTCGTCTGCTCAGGGTCGCTGGTAGAGCACCCTGCCTTCGCGCAGCGCACGTGCGAGGACATGATTGCGCGAGCCGCGCCAACGATCGGCCTCGTCCAGACTGTACACCAGGATGTCCTTGGGAACGTGGGATTTCGCAAGCGCACGCCAGATGCGAGTCTCTTCAGCGCCGCGGTCCCGGCCAGACCCGAACGGTTCGGCCTCTACGATCACCAGATCGACGTCCGAGTCCGCCTCGGCCTCGCCACGGGCGCGAGAACCGAAAAGGATCACCTGCTCGGGATCAGCCGTCTCAACGATGGTTGCAATCATCTGCTGCAGCAACGCATCGTCAACCTGTGCCATGCTCGTACCCCCTCGATTGCGTGACACATCCATCCCAGAATGCGGCGACGAGGGCAAAGGGTCCGGGATTGATCTCCTTGGCAAGCTGCGTCCGCAATGTAATTGATCGAGGATCGTGTCCGCAGCACTTGAAGTCACGTACATGACCGTGCTCCGCGGCTCGCTTGAGTGTGCACGGGTCAATTGCCGGGCAGGGCCGTATCTGCTTCGGCAATGGCATTCACAACCAACGCAAGGCAGGATCAGGACTCTTGTGTCTGGATCGTTTCGGGTTCAGCAGCAATTTCGAATCTTGCTGCGGAGATGGCAGGTTTCAGAAGGAAGTCGTCGTCCCGGCACCTCCCATTTCAGGCATTCGCGTTTGATTTACTGATTTTCTGCCAAGGCGTAACGCGCAAGCCATTGCGCCAGCATCCATGTCTTTAGTGACGGGCGGATTCAGTCACTTCGGCGGTTTCCCGGGATCCGGATCCAAGATTCCCAAAGTCCTGCCCACGTTCGGACAACGTCGGCACCAGTTGCACGAGAATCGCGTCGTAGGTCACTTTCGTGCCAGCCTAGTCAGGAAGCATTGGCGTCGCCGAGGTTCCGTTCGGCCAGCCCTAGGCCCTCGAACTGGCCGTACGTCAGGCGCGTCGCGCCGATGGCGAATGCAATGACGACTTATCGCGGCATGCGCACCGCCGCGTCCTCGAAGCGTTCACCGCCGGATGTCTGAACAACCAGCGCGGGGAATTCCTGTCCGGAAACTCCAATTGCCCGTCAGGCCAACATGCCGTGCGGGGCGTTCGCTATGCCCTTTGTCATTCCGCAGGAGCTCAATTCAGTTCGCACCGTTGGCGCTGCCGTCGTCGGGCGTGACCGTTGCGGGCGTAAGAGCATCGAAGATGCCCGTGAACCTTCCGTGCGAGCCGTCGGCCTCGGCGAAGTGAACATCGGTCGAGCCAACCACGCGGCGGGGATTGCCTTCGACATCCGGCATGTTCGAGAACTGGCCGCGCCACGTCCCGACGGCATCCGTGACCGTGCGTTCGGGATGCATTACCGTGATCGCGTTGTCCTCAAAGGCGCCGTTGGCCCCAAGGGACGCGGAAAAGTGGATGTCGTAGTCAGCCGGCAATGCCGCCGGATCTGGATTCCGCCAGGTCACGACCGGATAGAGGTGCTGACCGGGCGCGGTCTCGATCGGCTCGATGCACCCCAGGCAACCGATGATGCGGTTGCTGTCAAAGTCGGCGGTCAACGCGAGAAGCCCCTGGAACTCGGTGAGATCGGAAGATCCGGCCAGATCGTCCCAGTCGCGGCCATAGGTATATGTGTACACCCCGCCGGCACCGCCGACGTAGGTGGCGGTGCTCGTCATTGGCAGGTCGGGCGGCCTTGCAGCGTCGAGTTCCGGGCCGTCGATGAAGACGCCGCGTGTGGCGGATTCGAAATTCCGAAAGCCGCGTGCCCCAGGCGGGTAGAGGAGCCACCAGCCGGCCGAGAGGTAGTCGCCAGGGTCGTCATCGTTCCAGGATGCGGTCGCGTAGAGCAGGACCTTGCCGTCGTAGTGATTGTCGGAAAGCAACCATTCACGGCTGGAATGATTGGGCATCACGGGGCGGGGGAGGTATTGCGACCACGACCCGACCTGGTGAAGGGCGGTGTTCAGGGTTCGGGTGCCGCCCTCAGGATAGCGCACGTCGACACTTAGGACGTTGTCGACAAAGGTCGTCTGCGTGCGAAACTCTTGGGGCACGGGTGCAAGCGTAGGGGCCGGGATCTCGACCGGGGGCGGTTCGGAACGGTCGGTGGAACATCCAGCTGTCACCGAAATCAGAAGAAGCGCGGTCAATGTCGAAAATCTCATGAAGGCCTCGGTAATCTGTGTGCACAAGTGATGTCAAGAAACTTGCGGCGCACTCCCGGACTGCCGCATCCGGACCCACTCGGGCTCTGCAGCCCCACCAGACGCACTGCAGTGTCGACAGGATTCACTTGCTGCGGCGCCGGCAAGATTCAGTGGCCGCACCACTGGCTGGCTACTGAATTGCCCGTTCCGGCGTCACAATTCCGCCGTTGGCCTTCCACGCTGGGCTCGGCGCCGGCTTCTGCGTCAACGCCTGGTCTTCGGGACCGTTGCCCGACCGGTTGCGAGGACCGACCCGTCACTGGTCATGTCGAGCACCTTGTGCCCGAGGTTCCCGATGCTCCAGCGCGCCCGCACGACCTTCGGAACAAGTTCCCGAGCAACAGGATTCTTGGAAAAATTTCGCCGATGCATGCCAACAACGGCGTTGGCAACGAAATTGTTGGGAAGGCATCGGACGCCGAAAAGTAGAGGACAAGGCTGGGTTGAAGGAGAACGATTCTTCAACCCAGAGATTGAATTCGAAGCGCAAGAGGAGCGGATACTGGACGGAACCCACGCATTGCTGGCGGCACGAGACGCAAGGCTGTGCCTGCGACGCGGGCGGCAGAGCGTTTGATGACAATTCTCCAGGTCGCGTGCCCGCGAAGCGACGGCCTCTGCGTCGTGTCAATTGCCAGCAGGGACTGGCGACGTCGGAAACGTGCCCATTGCCCGGAGAGCCGAAATCAAGATCCTGCATCCGGGACCTGAACAGGCTGCCTCCGCACAAGATCGCCACTTCCCGAACACGTTCCCGGGCAGGGCCTTGTAGCGCCGCGCGCGCCCGCCCTGCTCAAGAAACTGCGACGGTTCCGTGGCCACACGGCCCCGGAATGCGGATCTCCTTGTGAATTTCGCCCGCGACCGGCACCCAAGCTCCGAGCAGGATCAGCCAGCGCACTTTTTTGCGCTGGGCCTCTTTCGATTCGGCCAGCCTGATGGCGAGGTCCATGTGCCCGGGATCCACGAAGTTCTTGCCAAGACGTGGATGTCACGTGCGACGCCATCACTGGCACGGCGGGGTCCCAGCCATTTACCGGTATCTCGCGCCGTCCTGACATGAACGTCGGACCTGTGCCGCCACTGCGCGACCATCAAGCCGTCGAACAGTGCGGAGCGTCGCGCTTCCTCGGCCAGCGCAATGCGCGCATTGCCGTCTGTCACCGCTCAACGGTTTCCTGAGCGTGCCAGAAGTTGCGCTGCGGAAACGTCAGGTCCAGGCGTTGTCGCCGATCTCGCGCTTTTCATAAATTGTTTCGACCTTTTGACCGTTCCAGACGTAACACAGGTGCCGCTCTTGGCAGGCGTTGGAAAGAAGACGAGGCCGGAACACAGCGACGCACTCGCCCTCCGTGGAGCGAACGCTGTCATAGGCAATCCCGTTCGACCCAGCCGCCCGCAGTGTTCTCGCCAGATGCTGGCCCGCCGCGTAGTTGTCGTTATGGTAGACGGGCGGCTGGGCGGCCTTCTGGCCGCGCAAGTCATGCAGAGCACCGTCGAGGTCGACAAGGTAGACGCGCATGTCCAGTTCCATATGCGCCTGGGCCGTGGCGCTCAGGAACTGCTCGCGATGGTATCTGGTCTCGGCAATGGCCGTGCCGAGGTCGTTCGCCGCATAGATAACGCCGTAGGTGCCATCCGAAAACCGGCTGCCGTTCGGATTCAAATGAGTGAAGGCTGCCATGATGATGGTCGTCCCGGGCCCGCTGACGCGATCTTCCGGCGGAACGAGCCCAATGTCGCCAGCCTCGTCGCGAAGCCTGGGATTCGTGAGGGCGTCCAGCTCGAAGACCGCTTCGAGATCATCCGGCTCGGTCACCCGCTCGAAGAGCTGAACCGGCGGAAACCGGCTGGGGATGATCCGCCAGCACGGCTGCCACTCGATGCGGGCGAGCGGCAGCGTCATGCCCAGCCACCCCGTTGCGCGTCGAGGTATTGTCGTACGACGAAAAGGTCTGCCACCTGACCGGACAGCATCCGGTCAAGTGCCGACCTACCGCCGAACGGTGGCGCCGCGTTCGGGCGCTTCACCCAATCGTCGGCCGCCCTTTCGTCCGGGAGCAGGATTTGCAGGGCCTTGTAGACGCCCAGGATGTAGGAGATGCGCTCCAGCGTATCCTTGGGCAGAACAGTGTTCGGTTCCTTCTTCCACTTGAAGAAGGTTGATCGAGCGGTCAGCCCGAGCAGGGTCATCTGCTCGTCTACCGAGAGGCTCCAGAGTTCCGCGATCCGAAAGAACGTGCGCAATGCCGGGCCAGAAAGACCCCGCCGGTCAAACGCCGTCGCTGGCTGTGACTGAGCGGCCACTTTGAGATCCAAAAATGTTGTTGCTTTTATTTTTGGTCCATAAATGGACTACACAAGTCCGGAATGAACGAGCTGAAGAGGAGTTCGTCGCGAGGGCGAAGACAGCGGATCAGCGGTCGTTCGGCATGCGCGTTACACGGCGAATGACATCCTGATGCGCGTGACGGCGAGCGATTCCGCCCGGCTTTCCGCGAGGATGTGCCTGACGATCATGCCAAGCAGATGGTCCGGCACATTGTCCGGCGTGTAACGGAAAGTCGTGGATGTCGGATCGGAATCGGCATCTCTCTGGCCGGCGGAAAAGATATCGATCCAGCCATGCCGGACAGGGTTCAAGCCGTCATGGATCGGCACAATCCAGATGCCCCTATGACATGGCTCTAAATCTCGCTGCCGCACTCGACCTTGCCCGACCTCAACGATCGCCATGTACTCGCTGCCGCAATTCATGGGCAAGCGGACGTAGTCGTGACGGCCAATCTGCGGGACTTTCTGTCCGTCCGCATGATCCCAGACACGTGCGAGGCACGGCGTGCCGCCACCATTGTCGCAAACCTGTGGCGCGACAATCTGGATGCAACTTCAAGGCCGTGCCTACAGCCATCCCGGTTCACCGAGCAGCGTCGCGCAATTCGTGGCGATACGAGAGCGATTGTCTGCCGACGCTCGAATGACTTGGCTTGGCCACAACAGCGCGTGAGTTGCGCAAAGCCTCAGGCCATTCTGTTGCACTCTGCAATCCTGGTCACCCTCGGGACCCACAGCCGTACCCAGAGTTCTCCTTTCGTCGAAGACGCCCGGCGACCCGCAAGGCATTTTCCTCAACCAGTCCCGCCGCCTCCTCGACATAGCCGCCGCTGCTTCCCGGCAAGGCCTTGATGGCCTCGGTCACAGCGACACGGTGAGCCACGAACCTGTCCACCAGATCCTGAACGCGCTTGCGAACGTCAGCAGGCCGGTAACCCACAGTCCCGGCAATGACGTCCCAATGGCGTGCATCCACGTTGGCGGGCTTGCGCTTCTTTCCAGCGATATTCTGCGCGAAGTATTGGACGACGTGCGGCCACGGCAGGACCGTCGAGACATCGTATAGGGGCGCAAGGCGCGGCCACGCGCCCACAGGCAGCAGCACGGAATAGTTCTTTGCATGCGCATCAGTATTCGCTGCGAGAATGTTGAAGATAAGCTGATCAAGCAGGGTAAGCGCATCGGTCGGCGGCAAATGACGCCCCGTTGCGAGCAAGGTTGCGAGATCCGGTCCTCGCAAAGTGCCGCGTTCGTACTTCCTGCCCGGCGGGACGCCATTGGCTTGGGCGAAGTCTTCCTGATGCACCCGTTGCAGCGCGCCGGTCCGGCTGATGCGACGATCGTGACGCAGGACACAGATCGAATTGCGGCTGCCGGCGGGGAGAACAGTCGCCTCGGCCGAAGCAATGCCGACCGCCTTCGCCAGGCGAAGGCAATAAGTCTCGTTCTCGACAATGCCGGGAAGGATCGGATTGTCCGGCTTCAAGATAATCGTCGACGGCGCACCATGGCGCGGGATCGCAAGAATGTCGCCGTCATCCGGCAACCGGAGGACCGGCATGCCATTCGCATCGAGAACCGCTAGGGCTGACTTCCTTTGTCCTCCGGCAAGGGACAGTCGGACACCTTCCTCGCCAACAAGCAAGGGCCGCCGCGTGAGATCCTCGAAATGGCGCTCAAGGGCGATCTCTGGATCTGCGACTCCATAGGATTCGGTTAGCGGCGTGTACGCCCACGCCGAGCGATCGGACCGAACGCCGAAGGAGAGCGCTCCGGCCGTGTCCCCGCCAACCTCGTTGAGTACGGCTAGCGTGTCGGCGCGGTCGAGCCCCAGGGAGTTCGTGAGAATGTAGAGCTGTTCCTCCTCTGGGAGGAGGTTGGCGAGCCACGGCGAGACAATTTCGGACCGATGCACCCCGTTCTCGAGTGGAATGGTCAGCGACAGCGGGAACGCGCCCTCCGTCGCAAGCCAATTTTCGGTATAGGCAAAGCCGAGAGCACCGTCATCGCCGACGATCACGTCGCCAACGTGCAGGGCGTCGAACCAGACAGGGGCCGCCGGGATCACGTGTAGTCCCCAAGGTCATAGCCGTCTCGAACTCCCACATTGCGCCCAGTACTCCTTTCTTCAAGGTCGGCGAGCAGGTCACCTGAAGCAACGCGCAGAGCGACAGCGATCCGGCAAAGGCTGGTGACGCGCAAGTCTCGCTTTCCGGTTTCAATGAGAGACAGGGCTGATGCGCTGATGCCGCAAAGGCGCGCGAGTTCATGCAGATTCAGTCCGCGTGCCTCGCGCAGCTCACGAATTCTGCCGCCAACTTTGGCAAGTTTCTTATGTCGCTCATCCTTGATCAATTCGTCTGCCTGTTTATTGAATTCAGTAAAATTAAGAGACTCAAAGCCGATTAGCAAATGAATTTATCGAAATCGGAAAAATGACCCTCTGTGGGGATCCTGTTGGAGGCATTTTGTGCAGTCTGGCGAGGCGCACCCTGCTGCAGGCGCCGGAAGTGTTTGCTCTCCGACTGCCTGGGCTTGTTGCGGAGGCTTCGGTAGCCATTGTCTCCACCGTCGGCCCCTGTCCTGGTGGTCCCGCGACACTCCGTCCGGTTTCAAGGAGAAAGACCATGACGAAGACCTCTCGAAGAAGAAATCGCCATTGCGCGCCGGAATGATCGGGGACATGCGCATCGGCAGCTAGGCGCCGCCGTTGCGGCAGCATTGCCTGCGCACCATAGCCACCCTGGCCCGTGTTGATGCTGCAGGATAGCCGCCCGCGCCACAAGTGTCTTGTCACAGTGACATTGACGGTTTGATGCTGTTCGTTTCAGTGTCGGCAGACTTTCCGGACTGACGAGCAGCTGGCTGCTTCGGGATTGCCCGGGGCTGCGTCCGATCAACCTCGCACGATCGAGATTGAAATCCACCTGGTGCACTGTCGGTCGGGTGAACAGGAAGTATCACCGCATGTCCGCCTCGGCGGGTGACCTGCGGTTGAGCTTCGTGTCGGGAATAACCAAAATCTTGAGGGTCAGGTCCTGCCCCTGCATTTAGAGTGCTCGATTGTTCGGGATCCTCGGGAGACGACAGCTCACTGGCTTCGGGCGTTTCGACATGAGTCTCTCCTGCAATCCGGTCTGGACAGTAGAGCGCCGACGTGTTTGCCGGAATTCTAGACGCTTGCTCGTTGACCCACAGGATATTGGTGGTTCCGAAATGGTGAGGCACCTGCCGGCTTCAGATCCGGACGTTCGCTGTTGGTGCGCGGTGCCACCTGACAATCTCTCCGAATGCCAGAGCGTGCTACGATGGCTGTCGTCAAGTCAGCTGGCGAATCCGTCACGGAAACGGATCGACGGAAGCCTCTCAGCTCGGGCGGGTTCAATTCTCGTTCCGGTTCGGCATGCGGCCATCTTCCGTCCGCAATCGGCGCGACAGGCGCAGCAGGCTGGTGATTCCCGAGCGCTGCGCCGACGTCTTGCGCGAGCATCGGGTTGACCTCGGCCGCGACATCGACGGGCAGTTCCCCGAAGACGCGGATCTGCCCGGGGAACACTGGATTGGCTGTGCCAGAATTCGGCTTTCGCCGTTTCGGGAAGGATTGTCGTTCCTGGAGATTGGCGGGCGCGGGACACCCCATCGATGGATTTCCCGCGCCCGAAATCGTCAACATCTCCTGTTGACCATTCAGGAGAAGTCCTTTTTTACATGGCAGTCTTGAAGATGAATCGTAAACTCGTTGGGAGCAGGACATGACTGCGAGGGAAATGGTGCTCGCCTTTCTGGCGGACAGCGGGCCTGCCAGGGGGAAAGACATTCGCCAGGCCGTTCACCCAGAGATGACCCGGCAGGGAATCTGGAAGATCCTGAAGGCCCTGCAGGACTGTCGACGGCTTCGTGACGGCGACGGGCGCCGGGCCCTCCTCGCGCTGGCTCCTGCAGGGTCCCTCCGCGGTGCGCCGGCACCTGGAGACGCCCTGGGAACGTCGCAGTCCGGCCGAATACGACATCTCGTTCCTCGACTCCTACGTCCCCAACAGGACCTTCTACATCGACACCGAAGACAGGAGGGCGTTGAAAGAGGCGGGGACGCCGCCCCCGGGACGCCCCGGGACGGCTGACCGGCGCGTCCTCGAGCGGTTCACGACGGACCTGTCCTGGGCCTCCTCGCGCCTCGAAGGCAACACCTACTCGCTTCTCGAGACGGAACGCCTCCTTCGGTTCGGCGAGGAGGCGGAAGGCCGCACGCAGGAGGAGGCCGCCATGATCCTGAACCACAAGCGCGCGATCGGCTACATCCGTCCGGATCCGGAGACTCCGGCCATCTCGGCGATGACTCTCCGGAGCATCCATGCCCTGGTTTGCGCCAACCTGCTCCCGAACCCCATGTGGGAGGGCGCGCTGCGCACCCACGAGGTCTGGATCGGCGGGTCCGCCTACGCACCGCTGAACGACCCGCACGTCGTCGCCCAGGCCTTCGAGACGCTCGCGGAGAAGGCGGGGCAGATCGCCGACCCCTTCGAGCAGGCCTTCTTCCTGACCGTCCATGTGCCCCTTCTCCAGGCGTTCGAGGACTGCAACAAGCGGACGTCGAGGGTGGCCGCCAACATTCCCTTGCTTGCGGCGGGCCTCTCGCCGCTCTCGTTCCTCGCGACGAAGCATCGTGACTACGTGGACGGCCTCCTGGGGGTCTACGAGATGAACGACGTCTCGCTTGCGCTGGATGTCTTCGTCGAATCATACATGGCGACCGCCAGCCGTTACTGGTTTCCGATCGTCCAGCAAGGCGCGGTCTCGTCCGCGGCCATCGGCAACAGGGCCTTCATCGAATCGTCCGTCCGGGTCCTCGTGCAGGAGCATGGCGGCTTTGACAGGGCTGCGGCAGACGAGATGTGCGCTCGCCAGTGCCTTGAAGGCCATCCGGAGATCGTCGACGCGATCGAGGATGCCATCGAAGGCCTCAACGCTGGCAACCTGATCCGCTACGGCTTGTCTCTGAGCGACCTCGAGAGGCTGCGCGACCAAGGCGACAAACGTCCCCCTGCAAGCGGCGGAAGTGTCGGCGGGAAATAAGCGACGGAGTGGACGCCGCCGGAGCCGATGGCAACGCCGGTCTTCGGGACCGTCGGCTCGACCGCGTTGCGGGCAATCGAGTCCCGGTCGTCAGCCCAAGCGGAAGGTCATGCCCAAGTGTCCTTTGCGCAATCGTGCCTGCAGAGGACACGCAGAACCGGACAGTTCGCATGTACCTGAACCGGACACTTCCAAATGTTATGGACACGCATTCAGCACTTACGCAGATCTCCGTGGGACTTCGCGTTCCTTTATGCCGACGAACCCGACGTGGGGCGCCATACACCTACGTGACGACGGACAAGTTTCTGGTCGCGTTCGATTTGGAGACCCTGCAGGTCCTGCCGGATCGGGAACAGCTTGAGGATGCAGGGTTGGGGGCTGCCTAGGCTTGTGCAATCGCAACAAGTAGGGACGTTTGGTGAGAGGCCTAACCGACAAACAGTGATGTGCTTGACCCAGCCGTTGAGCGATAGGGTTGACTTTTATAGCTCAATAATTGCTATTGAGTGAGTTATAGAAAGGAGCTCCATAACTCATGACGTGGAACTGGCAAGAGCCGGGTTGGCCGGATTTTCGATACGATGCTGCGGTCATTGCGCGGTTTGAGCAGCGGTTCTTGCTGTCGTCGGGAGAGATCCTGGGCGCTGTACATCATGTTGGTCCGTCCGAACGTGACCAACTTCGAATTGAACTTCTGAGCGACGAGGCCATGAAGACCAGTGCGATCGAAGGTGAGGCGCTGGACAGGCTAAGTGTACAGTCTTCGCTGCGCCGCCATCTGGGCCTGTCCCCCGACAATTACCCGACCAAGCCACGGGAACAGGGTGTGGCCGAGATGATGGTGGATGTTTATTCCACCTACGCCGAGCCGCTCACGCACGAAACGCTGTTCCGGTGGCACAAGATGCTCTTGTCCCATGAAAGGCGCCTGGACACGATCGGGACTTATCGGCAGCACGACGATGCAATGCAGATCGTCTCTGGCCGCATGGATCGACCTGTCGTGCATTTCGAGGCACCGCCATCTGACCAGGTTCCGGACGAGATGGGCCGGTTTGTCGACTGGTTCAACCGGACTGCGAAAGGGGCCGAAACGGCTTTGCCGGCACTTGCGCGGGCGGGCCTGGGCCATCTCTATTTCGAGAGCATCCATCCGTTTGAGGACGGGAATGGTCGCTTGGGTCGGGCCTTGGCCGAGAAGTCCCTGGCACAGAATATCGGGCAACCGAGCCTGATCGCCTTGGCATTCACGATCGAGCGGGAGAGGAAGGCCTACTACGACCAGCTTGAGCGGCACCAGAAGACACTGGATGTCACGCCCTGGTTGGAGTGGTTTGCTGAAACCGTTCTGACAGCCCAGCAGGTTACTCTGGAACGCGTGGGATTCTTCATCGCGAAGGCGCATTTCCATGACCGCCATCGCGAGGAGCTGAATGAGCGGCAAGCCAAGGCGATCGAGCGGATGTTTCGGGAAGGGCCAGACGGATTCAAGGGCGGCCTGAGCGCAGAGAACTACATTTCAATCACTGGGACGTCGCGGGCGACAGCTACACGGGACTTGCAGGATCTCGTTGAGATGGGTGCTCTCACCCGCACGGGTGAGCGGCGGTACACTCGTTACTGGCTCAAACTTGAGGAAACATCTCCTTAGTCGCTTTCGGTGGGGTGGGCGGATTGCGGAAGTTCGCTACAATGCAGCGTGCATATCCCATGCACAAAAACCAGACATTCAATCTCCGAGGATAACAGTCTTTTCGCTGCTCAATCATCTCGGCCACACGCGCCGCTACCGACGCTTCGCATGCATCCTCGCGGACGCACACGCGCGGCTCGCGGCGGAAGTGATGGCTGACCTTTCCTTCCTGCCGGACTTGCACCGGCTACCCCAGCGCCAGTTAGCTCGGCGCTCCATGATTCAGCCTCTGAGGATTGTGACGCTGGCGTCGAACTCCCGATCTGATCCAGATCTCGGTACCGTGCCCGGGCTCCCGACCGTGACAGCAGGCCGCACGACCGGGACGCGCTTCTGCCGGGCATCGCATGCTATTTGACTCTGTTCGGAAGCAAGGATACACATAACCCAACAGATAGGTTAAAATTGGAAATCAGGATGCCACTCAAATTCATAGCACCAACAGCCATTGCAGGAGAAAGTGCTGAACATGGCCACAATTCATCGCTTCCACGAGTTTCGTTTTGTGATTCATTCGAACGACCACGACCCAGCGCATGTGCACCTCATCTCTGGGGACGGACACGCAAAAGTTCAGCTGTTCGGGACCGACGGCGTGCCCCAGGTGGTGCGGGCATCGGGTATTTCTCAGCACAAGCTGCGTCGTTTAATGAAGGAAGTCCTGGAAAACCGGGAAGAGTTCTTAGAGCGATGGGAAGAGATTCATGGCAAACGTGAGAAACACGAAACCAAAGCGGAGTGACGCGGACTTCAGCGAAGCATTCGCTCGCGGGCAGGAAGCGCTCGAACGCGAGCCGCGCGCCAAAGCGGCCTGTTACGACGACACCATGAAAAAGGTGACGATCGATTTGATCGACGGATGCACTTACATGTTTCCTGTGCATCTTGTGCAGGAACTGTCCGGCGCATCGCGCGCCGAACTCGCTCAAGTCGAGGTCGAGGGCCTGGGCTTTAATCTCCATTGGCCGAAACTCGACGTCGACCTGTACGTGCCCGCACTGGTGGCAGGCGTGTTTGGTACGCATGACTGGATGATCAAGGCGCTCGCCCGACGCGCAGGACAATCCACTTCACCTGCCAAGGCCGCGGCAGCCAGGGCAAACGGGGTTAAAGGTGGTCGACCTCGAAAGAAACAGGGCGCCGAGACGCGTTTACAGAGGGCTGGTGCCCGCGAGCCTGCATCGCCGTGAACACATTCAGGA
>JAJDVJ010000186.1 GCA_022826205.1 Silicimonas sp.
CGAGGAGCCCGGCACGATGGTGGCGCAGAAGGCCGGCACCAACCGCGTGATCCTGGACACGGGCTGGACGGCGCTCAAGGGGATGCTGGAATACAAGGCGGCGAACGTGATCGTCGTTCCCGCCATGAACACGTCACGGAAATGCCACGAGTGCGGGGCGGTCGAGGCCGCGAACCGCAGAACTCGGGACGACTTCACATGCCTGGCCTGCGGCCATGCTGCCCATGCCGACCTCAATGCGGCGAGGAACATCCGTGACAAGGCGCTTGGCCGGCTTGTTGCGGTGGACGAGGCGTCCGGCATTGGCGCGTCTGCACGGCGAGCGGCGTTTGCGCTGGCAACCTCTGACCCGTGAAATCAATGCCTGCGGCGGCCTGACGGTCTGTCTGGCTAGGTATATAAGTCCCCTTCCTTATCCTTTTGCGCGGACCTTTCCTTGGTACCGGACATGGCGACAGGAATGCCGTCCTTCTGCTCCAGTCCAAATTGCCTGGTGAGCATGTATCGATAGAGCTTGAAGGCGAGCCCTTCTTCGTCCACTTCCAGCCGGCGCCGTGCGGCCGATGTCAGTGCCATCGTTCGGCATGGCTCATCCGCAACTACTGAGGCAGCTTGCGCACCGAACGCGTCTACCTGCCCGATCGCGTCACCTGGGCCGAATTGATGCAGGCGTAGGCCCTCGCCGTCGCGCGTGGAGGCCCGGCCGGAGATCAAGAATTGCAGTCGCACTTGGGGCACATCTGCACCCGCCAAAGTCTCCTTGTCGCCATATTCGCAAGGCGTAAGCCAGTCGCGAAGTTCATTCATCAAGTCCTCGAATTCGATTTGGCTTTCCAGATGGCGTTCTAGATTGCGGCCGACATGCTCCAGCAAGGCGGTGCGTTGGCCTTCTGTGGCGGTTGCATCCGCCCTCCACGCCGCGATGACGATGTCCTCGCAGCGTTCGAGGGCGTGATCCGTGTCCGGCTCCAGAATCAGTTCCGCAAGTGCCTGTTCTGGCAGGCTTCGGCTCAGGCTCGAACTCAACTGATCGGACACCGCGCTCAAGACCACTGTCGTCCCAACTTCTTTCGCCGCCCACAGAAACCGGGACAGCGCGTTCACGGCAGAGAAGTCAAAACCGGAAACGGCCGTGAAATCCAGCATCAGGCAGACAGGACGGGAAGGACCTTCGACGGTCGTTCTGAGTCGGCTGATCAGTGGGTCCGCGCTGCCGAAGAAGATGTAACCGCGCAACTGATAGACGTGCGCCCTTCCGCCTTCCTCCAATAAAATTGCCCTGTCCGGAATGCTGCGCGCCTTGTTGCTTCGCCGTTCGCGCACGGTAAACTCGGATTCGATCAGGTCAGTACGGCTGAGGCGCACAGTGAAGAATACAAGTGTGGCCAACATGCCCGCGCCGACGCCTTCGATCAGGCCGAAAAGGAGAATCACGGCAAAAATCATCAGAACGATTGCAAACTCCGCCGAGGGCAGGAGCTTGCGGTTCTTGGCCAGTCCCTCGTCCAGCATGCCCAGGCCCGCGAATATCAGGATGCCGCCGACCAGGGCCGTAGGGACAAATTCCAGCATCTCGTCTCCGAGGAAAAGGGCGAAGCCGATGACCGATGCGGCGACAATGCCGGTAAGCCGTGTAGTGGCCTTGAGCAGTTTGCTGCGCAGCGATGAGGGTACGATCAGCGTCGCCACGGTCCCGCCACCGAAGCTGGCAACCACACTGGCAAATCCGCATGCGCTGAACTCGCGATTCCAGTCCAGATCCTGATTGACCGCCAGTTCAACCCCGGCAACGTTCATGACAACACAAATGAAGGCGATCAGCATCAGCGTCAAAATGTTGGGGATTTGACCTGCCAGGGCGGCCCACTCCACAAACTGCAGATCGGCAGGCAGCAATGCAGGCCACAGGCCTCCATCCGCCGTGCTCGCGAGCAGCAGGCCGGTTGCTCGCGCTTCGTCTCCGGAAACGCCTAGGGCACCGAGGGCGAGATGGTATGCACCGATTGCGGCGACCGCGCTTATCGGCAGAATCAGTGCATTGCCCCAGCGCTTCAATGCGACATAGAGCGCGAACCCGTACGCTGCGCCCGGAAGCCATGTCCACAGCACGGCGGGCTCCGAAAGTGCGGATGCCGATTGCCAATCCGGATCCGCCCCCATGAGCGCCATGGCCGCCAGGCACACGGTTCCCCCGATTCCAGACACGAACCCGGCAGCGACGGGGTAGGGGATGAAGCGTACCAGATTGGTGAGACGGAATCGCCCGATCATAAGGCAACAAATTCCGGTGGCGAGCGAGCCGATCATGAGTGCAGAGGCCACCGTGACGAACAACGGCTTTCCCTGCCCATCCGTCGTGCTTGCGATCAACGCCATGATGATCACGAGCGCCGGAGACAGGCCTGCGACCGCACCGCGATAGCCACCTGTCAGCGTAACAATCAGACAGACGACGAAGTTCCCGAACAGGATCATGCCGACGCCTTGGGAAGAGTAGGGTGCCAGTTCGCCGGAGAAAATGAAGCTTCCGAAGGCAATTTGAGCAACGAGCAGCGCGAGACCGGATGTAAATCCTGCCGACAGCGCTGGAACGGCTTTCGACGACAGGACATCGTTGCGAAGTTCGGATCCGAGATTCCGGAGTGCAGATGTCATGCGGATGCCTTACCGATGCAAGTTTCAACTCCAAATTTGGTCCGACTGCATAATACTGGTAACGGCTCGCCCATTTTCTGAGGCTGTGAGGCGGCTGCCGGACATGTCAAGCACTTTGTCCTGCCGTGCCGTCGAGCATCGCTTGGTGGATGGTGGTGGTTGGCGCGGAGGGGCGCTAGCCCCGAAGCGAAGCTGCCGGCCCCCGAGATCTGTCCCAGTTGCCTTTGTTTCCGGGACCTCGCCATGCAGGGCGTTCCCACGTCTGCGGGGACTTGCATTTTATGGAGAGACTTCCATTGCTTGACGGCGAATCCGGCAGCAATTGACTACCACGATATGCACAAAGCCCTACGCACAACGCAACTGCGCGCCGATTGGGGCACATAGCCAAGGTATTGCCGGCACCACGAAGCCGTTCCATGCGTGGCTGGCTGCTTGGTGCCTCCTGCGACTCCATGATGATCCTGTCTCGGTGCATTGTACGGGGCAGCAGTTGCAGAAGTGCGATCGGCAGCAAAAAAATTGCGGACTCAATTCCCGCTATGCACGAAGCGGCCGGCGTCCTCGGCGGCCTTTCTCAGGGCATGCGACTTGTCGACTGTTTCGATCCATTCAGCCTCTGGACTGCTGTCCCAGACGATGCCGCCCCCCGCCTGGATATAGAGCTTCTGGTCTTTCAAGACAGAGGTTCGGAGCGCGATGCACATGTCCATGTCGCCGCCTGCACTGAAGTAGCCGACGCCACCGCCATATACTCCGCGCTTTTCCGGTTCGAGCTCGTCGATGATCTCCATTGCCCGGACTTTTGGTGCGCCGGACAGCGTTCCGGCAGGGAGCCCTGCAAGCAGGGCGGACAGCGCGTCGTGCTCTTCCGAGAGTTCGCCAACGACGTTGGATACGATGTGCATCACGTGACTGTAACGTTCGATCGAGAATTCCTCGGTTGGCCGCACAGTGCCAATCTTGGCGACGCGCCCGACATCGTTTCGGCCCAGGTCGAGGAGCATCAGATGCTCGGCCAACTCCTTTTCGTCCGCCAGCAACTCCGCTTCCAGGGCGCGGTCCTCGTCGGGCGTCTTGCCGCGCGCCCTAGTGCCCGCAATAGGTCGAATGGTGACTTTGCCGTCGAAGACGCGAACCAGGATCTCAGGCGATGCGCCGATGACCTGAAAGCCGCCAAAGTCGAAATGGAACATGAAAGGCGAAGGGTTGATCCGGCGCAGCGCGCGATAGAGCGAAAAGGGCGGCAAGGCGAACGGCAATGTCCACCGCTGGGAAGCGACGACCTGGAATATGTCGCCAGCTGCAATGTACTCGCGGGCCCTTTCGACCGCCGCCATGTAGTCTTCCTTGGATACGTTCGAGACCGGTTCCAGCGCGCCCACCTCGTCGCCGAAGTCGCGACCTGCAGGGGGGAGGGGACGGTCAAGATCGCGGACGGCATCCATTACGCGCTCGGCGGCCTGGTTGTACGCGGCGCGTGCTGAAAGGCCGGACTTTGCCCATGCCGGAGAGACCACGATCACGTCGCCCTTCACGCCATCAAGAACGACGACCACCGAGGGACGCAGAAGCACCGCGTCGGGAAGACCCATAGGGTCAGGGTTTATGTCGGGCAACTTCTCGACGAGCCGAATCATGTCGTAGCCGAGATAGCCAAACAAGCCGGCTGAAGCCGCTGGCAGGCCGGTCGGCAGATTGATGCGGCTTTCGCTGATGACATTCCTCAGCGAGGCCAGAGGTTCTTCATGATCCTCTTCGAAGGCATCCGGGTTGTGACGGAATTGCCGGTTGATTCGGGCCTTTTGCCCATGGCACTGCCAAATTAGATCAGGCTTCATTCCAATGATCGAGTAGCGTCCACGCACTTCGCCACCGGTCACGCTCTCAAGGAGAAATGAATGGGCCTGTGCGCCCGTGAGTCGCATCATCAGGGAGACCGGCGTATCCAGATCAGCAGCTAGGCGCGTGTAAACCAACTGGTTTTCGTCGCGCGCATAGGCCGCCTCGAAAGCGCCGAAAGATGGTTCCAGCGTCATGTCAGCGCAATTGCGCGTGGACGGCATTGAGTGCGGACTGGTCCACTTCGACTTCGGCCTGCTCGACCAACGCTTGAGTGTAGGCGTTCAGAATTCCGCCGGACAGGCCCGCCGCTATCCATGCGGCAAACGCGTCCCGTTCCGCCGCAGTCTCCGGTAAACCCAGATCAGGTTTCGTGATCGTGTCCAGCCGCATCAGCCACGCCTCACCGTCGAAGGACAGAACTCGAATCTCGTCACGCTTCATGTCGAAGAGAACCTCGATGAAACCTGGCGCCGTGCCTTCGACGAACCCGTTGCGCGGAAGCTCTCGATCCGACTCCAGATCCAGATTGAGCGCGGCCATTTCCCGACCCGCGCGCAGTTGCTCCGCAAGAGCTTCCGCCTGGGCCATCAACGCCTCTTCGGTGCGGGCGCGGATCAACGCCGCTGCGACCTCTTCGCGCACGTCACTCAGTGGGCGAAGATCAGGTTCATGTACCTCATCCACGGTCATGGCGAAAATGCCGCCGTCTCCCAGTTCAACAACTTCGGGGAACGCGTCCTTCCTGGCTTGGGCGGCGGCTGCGCGAAATTCCGTGTAGGCCGCAATTCCGTCAAAGACGTCCTCGTTCCATTCGATCCACCCTTCCTTCATGTCGGTCCGCTCGGCGAGCATGGCCATATCCGCCCCGCCTGCGAGGAGATCCTCGACTTCCGGCACCAACTCCAGGATCTGTCGCCTTGCCCGATCAAGGGCGGCCTCCTGCCGAAGTTCTTCCTTGGCACTTTCAAAGGTGGTCTCCTGGCTGGCCAGGATGCCGTTCATGCGATAGAGCGCCGGCCCCAGTTCGGACGGAAGCGGGCCCACGACGCCGGGCGCGTCCAATGCGAATATCTCGGCTGCGGCTTCCCCAAGGTCCTCCTCCGCAACATCGCCGAGATCGACATCTGAGAGATTGAGACCACGCTCCGCCACCAGGGCATCAAAGCTGACTTCATTGCTGTCGATGCGAATCTTGGCAGTTGACGCTTGCGAATCGGTCGTGAACACAAGGCGTTCGACAAGGCGCCTCTCCGGCTGCACGAATTCGTCGACGCGAGAATCGTACAGAGTGCGAAGCTGCTCGTCGCCGACATTGATCTGGCTGGCCAGATCATTGGGCGTCAACAAGGCGTAGCGGATTGACTTCGTCTCAGGTCGCGTAAAGGGATCGGGATTCGCCCGATGGTAGGTTGCAAGTTCGTCTTCCGCAGGATTTGGGATCGGTGCTTCCAAGTCCTCGGCAGATAGCCGAGCCCATGTCACGTCGCGAGTCTCGCGCTCGTGGTTGAACAGCGTGTCGACAAGGATATCGGGTGCACGGGTGCCAGCGAGAACTGCGTTTCGCAACAGTTCCTCGGCGACATCGTTCCTGACCTCAGCCTCGAATTCGCTTGCGTTCAACCCGGCGCGTTCAAGTGTGAACTCGTAGACCTGCCGATCGAAATCTCCGGAGGCATCGCGGAACTCTGACAGCGACTGGATGTGGTCGCCTACGGTTTCGTCGCCGGCCGAGATTCCAAGCGTCGCCGCTTCGTTTTCGACAGCGGCCGAGTTTATCAGCTGGGCGAGCACAGCGCTGTCCAGACCGAAATTGCGAACATCCTGAAACGTCACCGACTGCCCGGTCTGCTGCTCCAGTCTTTGCATTCTGGAGAATATGGCGCGCGCGTAGTCGTTGATGCCAACTTCGGCCCGGCCAACAGTTGCGACGGATCCTGCCGAGCCGCCGAAATTCGTCACGCCAAAGCCGGCCAGTCCGAGAATGAGCAGGGCCATGATCACGAACGTGCCGGTGCTCTTTACCTTGTCCTTTGCCATGCGACCTTGCCTCTGGTTTCGGGTCGCGGTGTCCTAGCCGAGGCGGGGGTTCAGGGCAAGTGCACCTCGTCAGAGCGGCGCGATATCGCCTTTGGCACGACGCGCATGGAACTCGCTCTCGAACGCGAAAAACCGCCCCTGCCTGATGGCATCGCGCATTTCGGACATGAGTTCCTGGTAATAGTGCAGATTGTGCCAGGTCAGCAGCATCCCCGAAATCATCTCTCCTGCGCGGAAGACATGGTAAAGGTACGCCCGGCTGTAATTGCGGCAGGCGGGACAGGTGCACGAGTCGTCCAGCGGTCGCGGATCGTTCGCATGCCTTGCGTTCTTCACGTTGACGGTGCCACGGCGCGTGAATGCCTGGCCGGTGCGGCCAGACCGCGACGGCAGTACGCAGTCCATCATGTCGATCCCGCGCTTTACGGCACCGACGATGTCATCGGGCTTTCCGACGCCCATGAGATAGCGCGGTTTGTCGTGAGGGAACATTGCAGGTGCATGGTCGAGCACGGCGAACGTCGCGTCCTGGCCTTCTCCGACGGCCAGCCCGCCAATTGCATACCCACCGAATCCCATGGCAACGAGCGTCTCGGCGCTTTCCTGCCGCAATTCCCGATTGAGTCCGCCTTGCTGGATCCCGAACAGCACGTGTCCCGATCGCTCTCCAAACGCCGCCTTCGATCGTTCCGCCCAACGCATCGAAAGGCGCATGCTCTTCGCTATCGCCTTGTCGGATGCTGGCAGGGCGAGGCACTCGTCGAGGCACATGACGACGTCGCTTCCCAGCAGGCGCTGGATCTCCATGGATCGCTCCGGCGAAAGCATGTGCCGGGATCCGTCGATATGGGACGTGAAACTGACACCTTCTTCGGTCACCTTTCTCATTCCGGCGAGGCTCATGACCTGGAACCCGCCGGAATCCGTAAGGATCGGCTTGTCCCAGTTCATGAACCTGTGGAGTCCTCCAAGGTTCGCCACCCGTTCGGCACCGGGTCGCAGCATCAAGTGATACGTGTTGCCGAGGAGGATGTCCGCGCCTGTCGCCGCAACGCTTTCAGGCAGCATGGCCTTCACGGTGCCCGCTGTGCCAACAGGCATGAACGCAGGTGTCCGCACGTCGCCGCGCCCTGTCTTGATTACGCCCGCACGCGCCGCACCGTCCGTGGCACTCAGCTTGAAGGAAGGGCTTTCTGTCATGGGGCGGGCCCGATTCAGGCCGAAAGTTGCGCCATGAACTCCTCGGGAACCTCAAGATTCGCGGTCACGCGCTGAATGTCGTCGTCGTTCTCCAACGCGTCGATCATGCGCAGGAGTTGCTGGAAACCCTCGAGGTCCAGTTCGGCAACTGTCGTGGCCTTCCAGATCAGCTTGGTTGATTCCGCCTCGCCCAAGTCCTCATCGAGCGCTATGGAGACATCGTTCAGTTCTGCATCGGCAGTCAGGATGACGTGACCGTCCTCGCCGGATTCAATGTCCTCCGCGCCGGCCTCAATTGCTGCCATCATCACCGTGTCTTCGTCGCCGGCAGATGCTGGATAGACGATTTCGCCCTTGCGTTCGAACATGAAGCTTACCGAGCCCGTCTCGCCGAGGTTGCCCCCGTGCTTGTCGAAGCAGGCGCGCACGGTAGACGCAGTCCGGTTCCGGTTGTCAGTCAGCGCCTCGACGATGACCGCAACGCCGCCCGGCCCGTATCCTTCGTAGCGGATTTCCTCGAATTCATCGCCGTCCCCGGCCTGGGACCTGGAAATCGCGCGAGCGATGACATCCTTGGGGACCGAGCTCGCCTTCGCTTCCTTCACGGCCAGCCGCAGTCGCGGGTTCTTTTCCGGGTCGGGATCACCAAGCTTTGCCGCAACGGTGATCTCCTTGGAGAGCTTCGAGAACAGCTTGGATCGGGCCGCGTCCTGGCGTCCCTTGCGGTGTTGGATATTCGCCCATTTGGAGTGGCCGGCCATCGAGTCTCGGTCCCTTTCACCTCGCGGGTTGGCCGAGGATATATGGCAGGTGGCGGCTTGCGTGCAAGGGCAGGATGACCCTGAGCAGCATGCTGCTGGCCGAGGAATCGCCTTCTATGGACCCGAACGCAAAGTGCTGCTACAAATTGTATGGTGAATGCCAGAGACCCCAAGATAAGTGGCTCGCAGACGATAATTCGACGTCTGGACGATGCGGCGATCAACCGAATCGCGGCCGGGGAGGTCGTCGAACGACCCGCCTCGGCGGTGAAGGAGCTCGTCGAGAACGCGATTGATGCAGGAGCGCGCCACATTTCGGTCGCTGTCGCCGAAGGTGGCAAGCGATTGATACGAGTGGAAGATGACGGTTGCGGCATCGCTGAGGATCAGTTGCAGCTTGCTCTCTCGCGCCATGCGACGTCAAAGACAGACGGGTCGGACCTGCTGAACATTCACACTTTGGGTTTTCGCGGCGAGGCGCTGGCGTCGCTTGCGGCAGTCGGGCGGCTGAGCGTCACGTCCCGACCCAAGGGATGCGATGCCGCTGTCATCCATGCGGCCGCCGGAACTGTGGAACCGGTGCGTCCTGCCGCGAGTGGGCTGGGCACGACGGTGGAACTGCGGGACCTGTTCTTCGCCACACCGGCCCGCCTCAAGTTCCTTCGCAGCGAGCGCGGCGAGATGCGGGTGGTCACTGATGCAGTGAAGCGGCTGGCCATGTCGGAGCCCTATACCGGCTTCGATCTCGTCGACCACACCGACGCACCGCGCAAGGTCTTCGCCGTTCGCGCGGAGACCAGCGATCCTGTTCAGGCGCTGTCGGGGCGGATTCAGGCCATTCTCGGGAAGGAATTCATCGAGAATGCCATTTCCATCGATGCGGAGCGCGCCGGCCTGCACATGACCGGATTCGCGGCATTGCCGACCTATTCGCGTGGGTCCGCAGTGCATCAGCACTTTTTCGTCAATGGCCGCCCCGTCCGCGACAAGCTTTTGATCGGCGCCCTCAGGGCTGCCTATTCGGACGTGCTCAGCCGGGAACGGCACGCCGCTGCCGCGATCTTCATCGACTGCGAACCCACGTTGGTGGACGTGAACGTTCACCCTTCCAAGTCCGAGGTGCGATTTCGCGAACCTGGGGCGGCCCGTGGGCTTGTCGTTTCCGGACTTCGACATGCGCTTGCGGAGGCTGGCCACCGGTCGTCAAGCACGATCGGAACCAATGCGCTTGGCGCTTTTCGCGCACCGTCAGGAGAAGCGCGTGTCTACCAAATGGACCACAGGCCCGGACTCGGAAAGGCGCAAGTTGTCGAGCAGGAGCCTCATGGCGACGGTGGATTCCTGCGCGACATGGCCGGGGTCGCCGCTGGTCGCGTCGACTCCATGGATGCCGAAAGCGAGGAACTTGACTTTCCGCTCGGTGCGGCCCGTGCGCAATTCCACGAGAACTTCATCCTTTCCCAGACCAGAGACGGCATCATCCTGGTGGACGCGCATGCCGCCCACGAACGCCTCGTCTATGAAAGGCTGAAGGCCCAGATGGCCGCGACTGGGGTCGCCCGGCAGGCGCTTCTCGTCCCGGAAATCGTTGAGCTCGGTGAGTCGGCTGCGGAAATCCTGGAGTGCGCGGAGGACCTGCAGGCAGTCGGGCTTTCGATCGAGCCGTTCGGGCAAGGAGCGGTTGCCGTTCAGGAAACACCGGCGATCCTTGGTCAGGTCGATGCCTCACGGCTTCTGAAGGACATTGCCGATGAACTTGAGGCAGCAGGGACATGCGAGACACTCAAGAAGCGGATCGATGCGGTCCTGTCTCGCATCGCTTGTCACGGATCGGTTCGGACTGGTCGGTTGATGCGGGCCGAAGAGATGAACGCCCTTTTGCGCGAAATGGAAGCAACGCCAAACTCAGGTCAATGCAATCACGGACGGCCGACATATGTAGAATTGAAGATGCGGGATGTTGAGAGGCTTTTCGGTCGGCGGTGACGCTCACGGACGCAATGGCGGGACTGACGGGCCGAGCGGCCTTCCGTAATGGGGCCTCGAAGTCAAGCACCGATTCCGGTGCATGTGTGGCCGCGAGGCGCGAACCTGACAAGACTGTCCCGGCACCGGCCTCAAGGCGGCGCGGCGTTCATGCCGGGAGCGGCATCGGCGTCCGGTCCGATAAAGAATTCCATTGTCGTTGTCCTTTCCGTTTCACTTGGTTCAGGAAGCGTTCCTTCCGGAACGCCTCCGCCGCTCACAATAGCACATGTTGTGTGCGGCAGGGACAACGACACCAAACCGGCAACCTTTCAAATCCGACCGGCATCGGCCTGATTCGCCGCCCCATTACGGCATCTGACGGACGATTCGGCAGGAGCTCGGTCGCGATCTTCAATTGAGTCCGGAACGGGGTGTGCGGCGTGCCAAGGCGAGCCTATCACATGGCAACTATTTGCGCAGCCGCGCCTTGCGGCCGCCACGCCGTCCAGGCAATCGCGACTTTCGATCAGGTAGTTCGGCCATGATCCTGTTGCGTTCCGCGGGGGTCATCTGACCCCAAAGCGTGATCTCTTCGCCCGTGCGGTGACAGCCGAGGCAGATCCCGGCATCTGGATGTATGAGGCATACTTGGACACAGGGGCTCTCGATGTCGTCGCGTTTCCAGAGGTCGTCGCTCATGTCGCCCCCAAATGGCAGATCCGGTCAAGCGCTCCCTGCAGAATGTAGGAGGCGGCAACGTGATCAATGACTTGGCCGCGACGTCTGCGCGACACGTCGGCCTCCAGAAGTGCACGTTCTGCTGCCACTGTCGAGAGCCGCTCATCCCAGAATGTAATGGGAAGTTCGGTGGACCTCTCAACGTTTCTCGCGAATGCGCGTGTTGCTTGGCAGCGGGGGCCTTCCGAGCCGTCCATGTTTAGCGGCAGTCCCAGTATCAGGCCGACGACTTCCCGTGGTGCGCAGATCGCCAAGAGCGCCGAAATGTCCTTTCCAGGCTTAGTTCTGCGGATTGTCTCGACCGGGCTCGCCACGCGCCGCCGCGTGTCACTCGCCGCAACACCGATCGTTGCGGTTCCGAGATCAATTCCGGCCAAGGCGCCGGAGGCGGGCAATTCTGCCGCAAGGGATTCGATATCGTCAAAAATCATTTGGAAAGCCCGGATCTCGCACCTGCATCGCGGATGATTGCCATTGCCGCCTCGTCGTCGCCAAAGACCTCCTTGGCTTCGGCATAGATGTTTCGCGCCCGCTGCGCTTCTCCTAGCACCATCAGCGAGTGAACAAGCTGTGCCCACTCTTCCGGCCCGCCGCCTTCCTGCGCAAGGCGCGCCGCAAGACCCTCGACCATGCCGCGGATCATGGCTTCTCGATCTTCAGTCCCCATATCATCTGCCGCTTGGACTTCAGCAGCAGTCGGACCTCGGACGACGGGCGGCTCATATTTCACGCCGGCACCAGCAGCGACATCGACGATGCCGGCACGCAGCACAGGCACCCAGGGTTCGTCCGCAACGCTCGTCTCAAGCAGATCACGCCAAATTGGAAACGCGAGATCCGGCCGACCAACCTGCACTCTCAGAAGGCCTAGAAAGTAGCGTCCCGTGCGGTTCCCGGGATCGCGGGAAAGGAGGCGTTGGACAAATTCCTCTGCTTCCGGGGAAACATAGCCTCCTGCCGAGAAGACCATCATCTCAATCATGGCAGCGAGATCACCGGTCGTGACCCTGTCTCCCTTTGCGACCAGGAGTTGCTCCTGTGCCCGGCGTGCGGCGGCAAAATTGCCCAGTCGGGCCTCGTTTCTCACAAGAAGCGTGAGACCCTGGATGTCGGATGGGCGCTCCTCAACGGCCGCCCTGAGTTGATCCATCAACTCCAGAAAGTCTTCGGCCACAGCCTCGGGTCTGGGAAGATTCGGTGCCGCAATCGTCTCGGCTTCAATCTGGCCTGGGCGATTCTGGGCGGCCGCCTCCAATTCTGTCAGCCTTGAATTCATTGGAAGACCTGGTTTTCCAGGCGCGCCCTGCATCAAGTAGATGCCGATCCCTCCCGCAAACAGCGTCGCAATGATGATCCCTGCGGCGAGTCTCTGATTGCCGGGAGCATGTTCGTCACGCGCCTGCGCACGACGATCGGCATCCAGCAGCCTTCGGGAGATTTCGAGGCGTACTGCTTCCGCTTCCGTTTCTGCAAGCACGCCCCGAGCCTCGTCTCGTGCTACCTCGTTCAACTGGTCTCGATAGACTTGAACATCCGAAGCGGCACCACCGATCTCGCTGCGGCGTGTGCGCATCGATGCGCCAACCATCACGACCGCGACGCCGGCAACGATGAGACATGCGAGAAACCAGAACATCTTGGATTCCACTTAGTCCTCCTTGCCTCCGGCGGGAAGACCCGCCACGGAATCCGGTGTCGCGAAATAACTTTCTCCTGCCGCTTGCCGTCAGACGTCTCATCGGGGATTCTGGGAGAGAGACGGCGAGTCGAAGCCGCCGAGATGCGAGTTGCAGGACATGGGTCACTATTCTGCCTTGGCCGTGGCACGGGAAGCGCTCCGGGATCACCGGGGCTGGCAGCGTGCCTGGAAGAGCCCCGAACCCAGGCGGCGCTATGACGTTGTCATTGTCGGGGCAGGCGGGCACGGATTGGCGACGGCCTATCACCTCGGCAAGAACCACGGCATCACGAATGTCGCCATCCTGGAAAAGGGCTGGCTTGGAGGAGGCAATACGGGCCGGAATACGACGATCATACGCTCGAACTATCTTCAGGACGCTTCGGCCGCGATCTACGAAAAGGCGCGCGCTCTCTATGAGACGCTAAGCCAGGACCTGAACTACAACGTCATGTTCAGTCCGCGCGGCGTCATGATGCTGGCCCAGACCGAACACGAGGTTCGCGGCTACAGGCGGACGGCGCATGCCAATGCGCTTCAAGGGGTGGAAACGGAATTCATTGAACCCAAGCGAGTAAAGGAGCTTTGCCCGATCATAGAGGTTCGGGGTCCACGCTATCCGGTGCTTGGTGCGCTTTGGCAACCAAGGGGCGGCACCGCGCGCCATGATGCGGTGGCCTGGGGATATGCCCGCAGATGCTCGGAAATGGGCATGGACATCATCCAAAAGTGCGAGGTCACGGGCATACGCACGAGCGGTGGCGAGGTTAAGGGGGTCGTGACGACGCGTGGCGACATCGATTGCGGCAAGCTCGGGATCGTGGTCGCCGGCCATTCCGGTCACCTGGCGGAAATGGCGGGATTCAGGCTGCCCGTGGAAAGCGTGGCACTGCAGGCGCTGGTCAGCGAACCGGTCAAGCCATGCATGGACGTCGTGGTCATGGCAAACACAGTCCACGGATACATGAGCCAGTCCGACAAGGGTGAAATGGTGATCGGCGGGGGCGCGGACGGGTTCATCAACTACACGCAGCGAGGATCCTTTTCGCACATCGAGGAAACTGTGCGAGCCCTCGTGGAGACCTTTCCGATGATCTCGCGCCTGAAGATGCTTCGCCACTGGGGTGGAATCGTGGACATGACGGGAGATCGTTCGCCGATTCTGTCCCGGACACCCGTCGGCAACCTCTTCATCAACTGTGGCTGGGGGACCGGTGGATTCAAGGCGATCCCGGGATCCGGGTGGGGATTTGCGGAGCTCATGGCAAAGGGCGAAAGCCCGCTTTGCGCGGAATGCGGGCTCGATCGCTTTCGCGAGGGCCGCTTCATAGACGAAAGCGTCGCGGCCGGCGTGGCGCATTGACGGAGGTGGTGCGGTGAAGCAGGCGGAAGGAACTGACGAAGCGAGTGTGTTTCAGGCGCTGTCCTGCTCCGGCCGCCGCATGGACCGTTCAGGACGGCACTTGCTTCGGCCTAGGAAGCTCGGGTGCGTGACATGCTGATCCTGACCTGTCCCTATTGCGGAATCCGCTGTGACGAGACCGAACTGGCGCCCGGCGGCGAGGCGCATCTGAAGCGTTTCGGACCTGGTTCTTCCGACGAGGAGTTCGAGGCCTATCTCTTCATGCGTGCGAATCCCAAGGGTGTACATTTCGAGCGCTGGCGTCACGCTTACGGCTGTGGCAAGTGGTTCCACGCGGCGCGGAACACGGTGACGCTTGAGGTCTACGGAACCTATTCGGCACAGGTTCATGAGCCTCCGCAAGAGATCAGGGATGCTATCTCGACCAGGGTGCCTGGGTGGCGCTGGAAGGGTGAATCATGAGTCGGCGCCTTCCAAAGGGCGGTCGCCTGATCGACCGTTCGAGGCCACTCGGGTTTTCCTTCAACGGCCAGGAAATGCGGGGATATTGCGGCGATACGCTGGCATCTGCGCTCTTGGGCAGGGGGCAGGTGCTCATAGGGCGATCGTTCAAGTACCACCGCCCCAGAGGAGTTGTCGCAAGCGGACCGGAAGAACCCAACGCGCTGGTGGGCCTAGGTCGCGACGGTTCCTTCGAGCCGAATGTCCGAGCCACGATGACGGAGCTGTTTGAGGGGCTCGAGGCCCGGAGCCAGAATCACTGGCCAAGTCTGGAATATGACGTCGGTGCAATCAGTTCCGTGCTGTCGATGTTTCTGCCGTCAGGATTCTACTACAAGACATTCCTTTGGCCGCGCGCCTTCTGGAAGCACGTGTATGAGCCGGCGATCCGGCTTTCCGCCGGCCTTGGAAAGCCCCCGAGGCGGCGTGACTCCGATCACTATGAACACTTTAACATAACCACTGATGTACTTGTTATTGGGGGAGGAATATCAGGAATTGTTGCGGCGTCCGTGGCTGCGGAGACCGGTGTGGACGTGCTGTTGATCGAGCAGGCGTCCACTTGGGGTGGCCGGGCTCTGATCGATGGCGTCAGGATTGACGGATTGAACGCCGAGGAGTGGACAGAGAGCACTCTGAAGTCGCTTCAATCCATGCCGAATGTGCGCGTGCGGACACGCACGACCGCAGTCGGAATTCATGACCACGGATATGTTCTGCTTCATGAGCGTCTGACCGATCACGCGCCAGATCATTCGGTGCCCCGTCATCGTCTCTGGAAAGTCAGGGCGCGCCAGATCGTGGCCGCGACTGGGGCCATTGAACGTCCCTTGAGCTTTTCCGGAAACGACCGTCCGGGCTGCATGCTGGCAAGCGCCGTGCGCGACTATGTTGTCAACTACGGCGTGGCTCCCGGCGAGAGGACGGTGATCCTGACCAACAACGACGATGCATATCGGACTGGCCTGACATTGCGGGAGGCGGGTCTTGGAGTCCCTGCAATCCTGGATGCGCGGCAGGAGGCGACCGGTCCTCTCGCGAAGGCGGCACGCGACGCGGGCCTGACGGTGAGACCCGGTTGCGGCATTGCCGGCATTGTCGGTCGGGGCCGTGTCGAAAGGGTTCAGGTGTGCAGTCAGGATGGCGACGGAGAGGTGATCGACGAGATCCAGGCGGACTGCGTCGCGATGTCGGGCGGCTGGTCGCCGGCCGCTCACCTCTGGTGCCATGCTGGTGGCAAGCTCTTGTGGAATGACGAGGAAGCCCACTTTGCGCCGGATCCGGCACGTCCTCCAACCGGGGCCGACGGCGTGGCCATGATGCAGGCCGCCGGTAGTGCGAACGGCGCAATGCATGCCAGCGCGGTTCTTGAGAGCGCTCACTCGGCAGGCGTGTCGGTTGGACGCGCGCTCGGCATGGGCCGCAGCGGGAAGCCTGATCGTGTTCCAGAGGGCGAGGACGAGGCACACGAACCCATGGAACCCGTTTGGCTCGTGCCCGCCCGCGCACCGTACTCCAAGCGGGCGAAGTCGTGGTTGGATTTCCAGAACGACGTCAAGGTCTCTGACATCGAACTGGCGGCACGCGAGGGCTACGAAAGCGTCGAACATGCCAAGAGATACACGACGCTTGGCATGGCGACGGATCAGGGCAAGTTGAGCAACATCAACGGTTTGGCGATCCTCTCCCGGGAATTGGGCGCGCCGATCGAGGAGGTGGGCACAACGACCTTCCGCCCGCCTTACGTGCCCGTGACCATGGGTGCGATCGCGGGCGAGGCTCGGGGCGAGCTCTTTCAGCCTGTGCGCAAAACGCCGATTCACGCATGGCATGATGCAAGCGGCGCCCACTGGGAACCGGTCGGGCACTGGCGGCGCCCCTACGCCTATCCGATGCAAGGCGAAAGCGTGCACGAAGCAGTGAAGCGGGAAGTGCTGGCAACGCGTTCAGGGGTCGGGCTCCTTGATGCCTCTACATTGGGCAAGATTGTCGTGAAGGGCCCGGACGCCGGCCGGTGCTTGGACATGCTCTACACCAACATGATGTCCACGCTGAAGCCCGGCAAATGCCGCTACGGCCTCATGTGTTCGGAGAACGGGTTCCTGGTCGACGACGGCGTCGTAGCGAGACTCGATGACGACACTTGGCTGTGCCACACGACTTCGGGAGGAGCGGACCGCATCCATGCTTCCATGGAAGAATGGCTCCAGACGGAATGGTGGGACTGGAAGGCATATGTAGCCAACGTCACCGAACAGTTCGTCCAGATTGGTGTGGCAGGCCCGAAGGCGCGGAACTTGCTGAACGAACTTGGGCCATCAATGGATCTCGGCAGGGAGGCGCTTCCATTCATGGCCTGGACGGACGGTGCGCTCGGCAACATTCCCGTGCGTGTCTTTCGCATTTCGTTCTCGGGCGAGCTGTCCTTCGAGATTGCCGCGCCGGCCGGTAAGGGCCGGGCGCTCTGGGACAGGCTCCTTGAGGTCGGCAAGCCGTTTGGCATCACGCCGTACGGGACCGAAGCCCTGCATGTCATGCGCGCCGAGAAGGGCTTCATCATGATCGGGGACGAGACGGACGGCACGGTGATTCCGCAGGATCTCGGGCTCCATTGGGCGATTTCCAAAGCGAAGGAAGACTTTCTCGGCAAGCGGGCGCAGGAACGCGAGCACATGGCCGACCCGCTGCGCTGGAGGCTGGTTGGGCTTGAAACCCTTGATGGTTCGGTGCTTCCAGACGGCGCATACGCTGCCGACGAAGGAGTGAACGCGAATGGCCAATGTAGGACTCAGGGCCGCGTTACCTCGACATACTATTCGCCGACGCTTGATCGAGGCATTGCCATGGGCCTTGTCGAACGGGGGCCAGACCGGATGGGCGAGGTCCTTGAGTTTCCTGTCATCGACGGGGATCCGGTCAGGGCGAGGATTGTAAGCCCTGTGTTTCATGACCCGGATGGAGAAAAGCAAAATGCCTGAGTCCGTCACTCCACTTGAGGGCGCGATCTACTCCGGGTTCGTCACGATAATGGATGCCGGGCTGGCTGGCATGGTCCTGCTCAGAGCCGATCTTGGTGACTCAGATGTTGTCTTGGCGTTGAAAGGCGCTGGATTCGATGTACCTGGTGCCGGAGAACTCGTCGGAGATCTGGGAAACGGCGCTCTCTGGATGTCACCGGATGAGCTAATGATCCTGTGTGCACATGACGAGGCCGAAGCGACCGTTGCGACACTCACGGAAGCGCTTGGCGGAATGCATGTGCTTGTCGCAAACGTCTCCGATGCGCGCGCCGTGTTTCGGCTGACCGGCGACGGGTCGGCGGTTCGTGAGGTTCTAGCCAAGCTTTCGCCTGCCGATCTTCGGCGGGACAGCTTGCCGCCGGGGGGCGTCAGACGGACCAGGCTGGGGCAAGTCCCCGCCGCCTTCTGGTTCGCCAGCGACGACGAAGCGGTGCTCATTTGCTTCCGGTCAGTTGCGGGTTACATCCTTGACTTGCTCTCGAAGGTGGCGACACCTGGCAGCGAGGTCGGGCATTTTTGAGATAGGCGATGGCCATGACCGGAGACAGGCAGGTTGCCGGTGCAAAGCCATCATGCACAGCAGCGGGTGGTCCCTTGGAGACACTTGGTGAAGTTCTGAGCGTTACGGAAGCCAAGTGTCGGCTCTATGGTCAGACGCATTCCGAAACTGCCAACGGCTGGCACGAACGCAACCAAGCGAGGGAATTCGGAATGCCCAGGAAAGGCGTCGGTCGCTTCTGGACGTCGGCTGGAGTGGAAGTAGATGGGAATAATCGCTCGTAGTGGAGGAACCGGGAATTAGCGAACGCGACGCGTCTCCGTTGCCCGGGCCGGGGTATCGGACTGCTCGAGACCTGTGAATCTGTCGCTTGTCATGACATCACGAAGATCATGCTGGCAGCACCGTTTTGGCGGCCGCATAGGCAGCCGGAGCGGCCATCACGACACGGCAATCGCGGGGCGCCGGCTGCGGTCGTAGACCGCCCCTGTTTCGAGAGTGCGAGTGTGGCAGGCTGCATTTGTGACCGACACTTGATGCGCGCCAGAGCGCATGTTAGCAGGAATGGACAGGCTCGGACGTTGACGGAACTGCCGGGGGCAACGTAACCGCTTTGTCAGTGCCGCTGCCAAAGGTCATTATGTGCCTGAAGCTATGGACTCGGATGCCGCCATAGGAGTAAGTGATGATGCACGTGTCTCGTTTTCGTTCCAGCCAGGTGCTAACGGTGATCCTGGTCGCCTTTGCGGCACTCTTGTTCGAGCCATCGACCGGTCACGCAGCAGAAAGCGCCGAGGAAGCCGGGCTTAGGATCGCCAACGAAGCTCGCGAAAGCCAGAGGGGCTTCGGGAACTTCACTGCAAGTCTTGAGATGATTCTCCGCAACAAGCGGGGACAGGAGAGCCGTCGGGAACTCCGCATAAAGGTCCTTGAGGTGGCTGACGAAGGAGACCGCACGCTGATCGTCTTCGACCGCCCCCGAGATGTCAGGGGCACAGGGTTCCTCATTCATTCGTTCAAGAGGAAGCCGGACGGGCAATGGCTCTATCTCCCGTCCCTGAAGCGGGTCAAGCGGATCAGCTCTTCGAAACAGTCCGGATCCTTCATGGGAAGCGAATTCTCTTATGAAGACATGGGAACGCCTGAAGTCGAGAAATTCACTCACCGCTTTCTGCGCACGGAACGGTGTGGTTCTCGAGAATGCACCGTCAGCGAACGCGTTCCGGTCAACAAGGACTCGGGATATTCACGCCAGTTGATCTGGATGGACGGGGAGCATCGCACAGTCAAGGTCGAGTTCTACGACCGCAGGAACGCGCACCTCAAGACGATGGTCGCTGAAGACTACAAGCAGTATCTCGGACGCTTTTGGCGGGCCGGCAGGCTCACGATGACAAACCATCTCACTGGCAAGAGCACCGAACTGCTGTGGTCCGACTACGAGTTCGGGACCGACCTTGACGCGGGCGATTTCACTTCAGCGGCTCTTCGGCGGGTTCGGTAGAGAGGCCGTCGCGGGACCAGTATGATCGCCGCTAGAAACGGCGCGCGACCGGTTCTCGCTGGAATCCGCATCTGGTTGGGCTGGTCACTGCCTCCTTGAAACTACCAGGATGTTCCATTTCCCGAACGGCGCTTGACCGCCGTGAAGGCAACGTCCGATGGCGTGTGGCATATGTTGTCGGAGAGTCATGCACCTTCCGACCTGCCCCGGGCCCGTTCGCAAAGATCCGTACAGGACATGTCGGCGTCTCAACGGGACGCGACCGGATCCTCCGCTCGGCCCGCTCGGGACAGAACGGGACCGTAGCGGCGGCGTGCGCCCGTTGGGTGGTTCTACGAGGGAGCAGACTAACTTGCCCGGCGATGCGGGAACATGGTGATCCGTCAGCCTCCTTGCAGCAGATCTTCAAGCAGAACACTTCGGTCATGCGATTATTCAGGCGCCACGGAGAGGAGTCGCGACATTTGCGTGCCAGTATTCACTGAACTCACATGGTTATGGAGAGATGCATTTGCGTCAATATACGGGTGCAAAGTGTTGACTTGCATGGGAAAAACGGCACTCATTTCCGCAAGGAAGCAAAGGGTCGGAAATTCAAGGAGGTTGCCGCTCCTGTCCCAACACAAGCGCCGAATTCGGGCTTGACTCGAAACATGGATGTCCTGCCGAGCGATCGCGGGAGAACTTGGCAAGGAGGAATACGTTGGCCTGTTCAGCGCTGTGCCGCACCTGTTCCAGCTACGTTCGAACGAACGCGCTCCTGCACTTCGCCGCATGTTCAGGACCCGGGCAGGCAAATGGCCATCAGTCGTACGCGCCTGGAACAGTCGTTGGCAGGCCGGCGATCAGGCTACCGAGAGCAGCTGAGCTATACTCCGCAGCCGTTGACATCATGTCTGCATTTGAGTCTAATTTCCTTGCAATCTTGCGGAGGGGGAGGCAATCGGTTCATTGGTGACTCACGAAACAGCAGTTAGAACGGTCGATGGGGCCTCGGCGCTGAGTCTGCCGGAAGAGTTGCTGCTCGTCTTGCTGGACGAAGAGAGGGGTTATTTTCGTCAGGTACCGGGCTGGAACCTGAATTGCGCAATGGTCGGTGCAGCGCTGGGAGAACTGTCGCTGCTCGGGCGCGTCGACACCGATCTGGATTCACTGACTCTGTTGGATGCGACCGACACCGGTAGTCCTCTGCTCGACCCGATCTTGCGGGAGATCGCGACCGAAACGGAACCATACGATGCCCGCTACTGGATTGAGCGGCTTGCACCGCAGTCCGATTCAGTGATCTCCCAAGCGCTAGACGGGCTCGTTCGGCGGCAGATTCTCAACGTCCATTCGGGCGGTTTCTATACCTACGCCAGGCGACAGCGACCGGGCGACCCACCGCCAGGAGAAGACCATCCACCGGGCGAGTTCGTAAAGGCCCAGCTGACCAGGATCATCTTCACGGACGAGATTCCGGGTCCGCGCGACGTGATCATCATCGGCCTCGTCAATGCCTGCCATGTGTTCCACCTGATGTATCAGATCGACGAGGAGGTGGAAGAACGGATTCAGCTTGTCTGCCGGATGGACCTCATTGGCCAAGCGATTGCGGCAGCGGTGAGCCAGAGCATCCTCGCGCCCACGCTTCGCCGGCCCTCGCTGACCAAGCCCATTCCAACCGTGTCTCTGCGTGATCTCGTGTTCAACCGCGATCTGCGCGAGGGCAGGCTGCCGGCGGGGTTCGCCAATTTGGCCGACAAGTACGGTCCTGTGTTCGAGCTTCGGCTCCCGCTCCGCCAGAACGTGATTTTCCTGGCAGGGTTGAAGACGAATGAATGGGCCCATCGCATGGGGCGGGTGTTCTTGCGGTCGAAGGAGTACTTCGAGGGCGTCGACAAGGCGTATGGCGTGTCGCGCTCAATGCACTCGGTTGACGGTGCCGATCACTTTCGCTTTCGCAAGGCGTTGCAGCCCGCCTACTCTCGCAAGACTTTGACTAGGCGTCTGGACGAGGTCTATGACCTGACCCGCACGCACATGGCGAGTTGGGACATCGGCAGCACGATGCCGGTGCAGGTGATGATGCGACCATTGCTGAACGCGCAGTCATCGCCGCTCCTAGCCAGCATTGACACCCAAGCCGATATTGCCGATGCGCTCGAATACAAGGTACGGGTGCTCAATGTAGGCATCGTCAAGATCATGCCGCGTTTCATGCTCAAGACCCCGTCGATGCGCCGCCTGGCGAAGGCCACGCAAAAGATCGTGGACCGCATGCAAAGGACACATACGGCCGCGCAACGGGTCGGGATGCATGAAGACGTGGTGGACGCGTATCTGGCCCTGCACGCGTCTGATCCCCAATTCCTGCCCGAATCGGACCTGTCGCTGCCGCTAGGGGCGATCTTGATGACCGCTATGTACATGGGCGATCAGGTTGGATTCGCCCTTTACTGGTTGCTGCAGAATCCCGAGTTGTACGAGCGAGTCACGGCCGAAGCGGACGCGTTGT
>JAJDVJ010000103.1 GCA_022826205.1 Silicimonas sp.
GCCGATCGCAGGCGATCCGCGACCGGTTCCGCGCCGTCAACATGCGCGAGGTCACTGACCGTTTCAGGAAGGCCGGAAGCCGGTGTTCTGTCCGGGCCCGCGACACGGCTCTCGGCCAAGTGCAGCGGCCAATCCCTTTCCTCACTCGGGGCGATCCACCGGCCCATGCCCTGGGACCGGTGGAACGACCGCGACTGCTGTCCGATCCGTTCCCAGCTCCAGCCGCTGACCGGATCGACGCCTCTTCCGGGTACCACGACCGTGGCCGGCGGCGGTTCGACGTCGTCATCATACGAGCGGCCCGCACCGGACCACGCAGGAAGGTAAAGCTTCCTTGGCTGCCACGGCGCCAGGTTGCTCGGATGGTCCCGATCGGCCGCGGCGGACATGACCAGCCGCGCGGAATCCGTCATTGCCCTGTGGTGTCCGTGCTGGCCGGGGACATCCAGGAAGGTCGGGCAGATGATGTCGGGGCGTTCGGTCCTGACGATCTCGACGAACCGCGCGAGCGTGTGATCGCGTCCCCACCGGTCAAGAGTCTCGTTTCCGCTTTTCGAGAATCCGAAGTCGACGATCGGGTCTTCCGGGCTTTCAGACAGCCAGTACATCCTCATGCCGAGGATTTCGCAGGCTCTTTCCATTTCGGCCGTCCTCAGCGCACCGAGATCCCCGGAAAGCTCGCTCCCAATGTCGTTCTGTCCGCCCTCGCCCCGGGTCGAACACGCAAATGACAGGTTGAACCCGTCCCGGACACCGAGCGCAGCAAGCATCGCTGACGTCTCGTCATCCGGATGGGCGCCGGTGTTCATGAAACGGATCACCGATGTCAGCGGCCTGAGCGCCAACCAGAGTTCCATGACACGCGGCCTTGCGCGATCGTCCATTATGCGGATCTGGTCCGGCGTCGGCATCGCCCTTACCCTGGTCGCGTGGCCATCAGGCCCGGGCGCGCGGCGGGAGGCAGGTCCCGTGAGCAGGCAAGCTTTGCGGCCGTCACTCGTCCGGCCATGTGCCTGACGCACAGACTGCCCTGACCTTGGCGTACAACCCGCACCGTGCAGCCGGGCCCGCGTCCGTTCACCGTCTCATCCGCCGTCGCTCCGGTACTCGCCATCGTTCGCATCGATAGCCTGTCCGGCTTGTGATTTCAACGTGGCCGCGCTACGCTCGAAACCGGCAATGAAGCCGGGCCGGGCCCGGGCACGCTCACCATCACCAACACCGACAGGGAGGACGTACATCAAATGCTTGTGAAACTGACAAAATCCAGAGTCGCTGGCGTTGCGGCCGCGACGATGCTGGCGGCTGGAACCGCGCAGGCCGAAGTGGAAATCGAATACTGGCAGTACTTCTTTGACGCGCGCGTTGCTGCAATGGAGCAGCTGATCGAGAACTTCGAGTCGGCCAATCCGGATATCAAGGTCACGATGAACCATTTCCCGTATGCGGACTACCGGACAAAGGTCGCTGCCGCGATTCCAGCGGGCGAGGGCCCCGACGTCGTGCAACTCTTCTACGGCTGGTTGAACGACTACGTGGCTGCCGAACTGATCCAGCCGCTGCCCAACGACGCCTTTCCGCCGTCGATGATCGAGGACGAATTCTTCCCGATGGTCGGCGCCATGCGTGAGGGCGACAACTACTGGGCCCTTCCAACCGCCGTCCGCTCGCTCGCCCTGTTCTACAACAAGACCCTGTTTGACGAGGCCGGGATCAGCGGTCCGCCGGAGACGCTGGACGAACTCATCGAAACCGCGAAGATGCTGACGAAGACTGATGCTGCGGGCAATCTCACGCAGGTCGGCATCACGGCCGGCATGAACGCACAGGACCATCACTGGTTCCGGGAAGTCCTGGTACGCCAGTTCGGCGGTGAGCCCTATCTCGATGACTACAGGACCGTCAACTACAACTCCGAAGCCGGGATCGCGGCGGCCGGCTTCTACACCGGTCTCGTGAACGAGCACAAAGTGTCTGCTTTCGGATTCATGGACGAGCCCCAGGCCGCCTTCAAGGCCGGTCGTGCGGGCATGCATATCGACGGCTCATTCCGCATCGGCTCGCTGAACAAGACGCGCGGCCTCAAGTGGGGCGTTACGGAACTGCCGGCAAATTCCGACGGCATGCGTTCGAACTACTCGTCCTACTGGGTGAACGCCATCACGACGAAGGCGGAAGGCGAGAAATACGATGCCGCCGTGAAGTTCATGCAGTACGTGACATCGGACGAGGCCATGCAGATCTGGCTCGACGTTGTTGGCGAACTGCCCGCGAAACCCTCGGTCGGCCTGACCGAAGCCAATGCGAACGACGAGGTGTTCGGGCCCTTCATCCGTGGCCTTGCCTATGCGAACACGACAAAGTTCGCCAATGAAAGCGGGCAGCGGCAGATCCTGATCGACATGGTTCAGCGAATCGACATCGAAGGCCAGGCAGTGGCTGACAGCATTGCCATCGCCGCCGAGGCCGAACAGGAACTGCTGAACGAATACCACAACTAGATGAAGGCGAGCCCTGGACACGGTCCGGGGCTCGCAATCCGCGCTCGGAACCCCAGACCAGGACCTCCTGACCGCGAGCGCAACTAACATGTACCACAGGCTCTCAATTCGGCAAAAGCAGATCGTCTGGGCATGGGCTTTCCTTGCCGTGCCCATCCTGTTCTACGTGGTGATCCGGTTCTATCCCACGGCAAACGCCATGGCCATTTCCTTCCAGAACTGGAACCTGCTCGGCGACCGGACTTGGGCCGGCTGGGCCAACTACGCGAAACTCTGGAACGATCCGGTCTTCTGGAAGGTCTTTCGCAACACGTTCGTGTACCTGCTGATCGGCACGCCGGTCAGCCTCGTGATCTCCTTCGTGATTGCCTATCACCTCGACAGGCTGCGCTTCATGCACGGGTTTCTCAGGATGCTCTATTTCCTGCCGTTCATGACGACCGCCGTGGCCATGGCCTGGGTCTGGCGCTGGTTCTACCAGCCGGTCCCGATCGGGCTCTTCAACAATTTCCTTGCCACGGCAGGAATTCCACAGGTGGAATTCCTGCGCTCGACGACGCTTGCGCTTCCGGCCATTCTGGCACCGGCCGTCTGGGCCGGGCTCGGATTCCAGATCATCATATTCATGGCGGGTCTGCGGGCCATCCCGCGAAGTTACTACGAGGCCGCCCGGATTGACGGCGTGTCGACCTGGACGATTCTCTGGGAAATCACGCTTCCCCTCCTGAAGCCCACCATCGTGTTCATCGTGGTCTTCTCGTCGATCGGGTTCCTCAGGATTTTCGATCACGTCTTCAACATGACCACCAATGACCCGGGCGGACCGCTCAACTCGACGAAACCGCTCGTCCTGATGATTTATCAAAGTGCCTTTAGCGACTTCAACATGGGTTACGCCGCGGCGCAGACCGTCGTGCTGTTCCTGATCCTCCTGGTCGTCAGCCTCGTGCAGCTGCGCATACTCAGGGACAATTGACGTGGTCAGTTCCGTTGCTGAAATCAGGGCAAGCTCGAAGACCCTCCTGGCCCCCGGGACGCCCTGGAGGCCGGCCAACACCGGCCAGGTCATCCGGTGGCTGATCCTTTTTGCCGGCGGCGTCCTGATGGTGATGCCGATCGCCTACATGATCTCGACGTCACTGAAATGGCCGCATGAGATCTACAACCTTGCCCTCGTGCCCAACGAACCGCACCTGGAAAACTACACCTACGTGCTGGAAGACGGCAGGTTCTACGGCTGGTTCATCAATTCGCTCATCATCGCCACGATAACCACGATCTCCAACATCCTGTTCGACAGCCTCGTCGGTTACACGCTGTGCAAGTTCCGTTTCCCGGGACGCTACATCGTCTTCATCGCCATCCTGTCGACGCTGATGATCCCGACCGAGATGCTTGTCATTCCCTGGTACCTGATGTCGCAGGCGTTCGGGTGGCTCGACAGCTACTGGGGCATCATGTTTCCGGGCCTCATGACCGCCTTTGGCACGTTCCTGATGAAGCAGTTCTTCGAGACCGTCCCCGACGACTTCATCGAGGCCGCGAGAATCGACGGGCTGAACGAACTGGCGATCTGGTGGACAGTGGCGATGCCGCTGGTCCGGCCCGCGCTGGCGGCACTGGCGATTTTCGTTTTCCTGGGAAACTGGACGGCCTTCATCTGGCCATTGATCGTGACAAACTCGGTTGACATGTACACGCTGCCGGTCGGCCTCTCGAGTTTCGGCGACGAGGCAGACGTCCAGTGGGAACTGATCATGACCGGCGCGGCAATTTCGACCATTCCGACGCTCGTCGTTTTCCTGGTGTTCCAGCGCTTCATCATCAGGGGCGTCGTCATGGCGGGGCTGAAGGGATGACGGACCATCCGGACTTCCCGCACCCGGCTTACAGGGATACGGTCCTCGCCCCTCTCTTTGACGGCATCAGGACGCATTTCGCGGGTCACTTGAACGCGATCAACCGGGCGCACCTGGTAATGCTTCGCGAAACCGGGATCATCTCAAGGGACCAGGCGCGGATGATCGCCGCGGCCCTGAGGGACATCGAGCAGGACATGGACGCCGACACCCTGTCCTACACCGGTGAGCACGAGGACTACTTTTTCCTGGTTGAAGCCGAGCTTGAACGGCGGATCGGTGAACCCGGCGGGATGCTGCATGTGGCCCGTTCGCGCAACGACATGGACCACACCATGTTCAGGATGGCTCTTCGCGAGAAGGCTGGACGCTTCATGGAACAGGTCCTGCATCTCGTCGACACGCTGATCGTGAAGGCCCGTTGCGAGCGCGACACGCTTGTCGTCGCCTACACGCACGGGCAGCCTGCGCAGCCGACGACCTTTGGCCACTATCTTGCGGCGGTCGTCGAGTGCCTCCTGCGGGACGCGGAGCGCCTGGACCTGGCCTCCGACCCTCTCGACCTCTGCCCAATGGGGGCGGCAGCGATCACCACGTCCGGATTCCCGGTCGACAGGCACCGCGTGTCCGAACTGCTTGGGTTCAAAGAACCGCAACTGAACTCCTACGGCTGCATCGCCTCCGTGGATTACGTGACCGGCCTCTATTCCGCGATCAAGCTGGTATTCCTGCATCTGGGACGCGTCGCGCAGGACATGGCGCAATGGTCCGCCTTCGAGGTCGGCCAGTTGCATGTTCCCGACAGCCTGGTCCAGGTTTCCTCGATCATGCCGCAAAAGCGGAACCCGGTTCCGATCGAACACCTGCGGCACCTGTCGAGCGTCACGGCCGGCCTCTGCGACGCGATCATCAACACGATGCACAATACGCCGTTTGCCGACATGAACGACAGTGAGGCGGATGTTCAGCAAGCCGGCTTCGCCGTGTTCGAACGCGGCGAGCGGGCGCTTTCCCTGTTCTCGGCGTTCCTGCCGTCCTGTTCGATCAACCCGTCACGGGTCGAGGCCAACAGCGACGCCGCCTGCGTGACGGTCACGGAACTTGCCGATACCCTCGTCCGGGACGAGGGACTGAGTTTTCGGCGTGCACATGGAGTCGCGTCGGCAACGGCGCGCGAGGTGGTCTCGCGCGGCGTGGGCCTGGCACGGGGATTCGACGTCTTTGCCGACGCGTTCCAGTCGGAAACGGGCCGTGCAACGGTGCTCACGCCCGGCATGTACGCCACTGCCGTCACGCCCGAGACCTTCGTTCGTCGCCGTGACCGGCCGGGCGGTCCCGCGGCCACGGCACTGGAAAGGGCGATCAAGGCATACGAAGGGAAGGCCCGGGAATGCCGCAGCGCGCTTGATGCGCGCACCGCCCGCCGAGCCCGGGCGGCCGGCATGCTCGAATCTGCCTTCAACGCCGTCCTGGAGGAATAGCACATGGCGAGCCTTGTTCTTCGCAACCTGGTGAAGACATTCGACAAGACCACGGTTCTGCACGGGATCAGCCTGGAGGTCGAGGATGGCGAGTTCGTCGTTTTCGTGGGGCCGTCGGGTTGCGGAAAGTCGACGACGCTCCGCCTCATCGCTGGGCTCGAAGAGACGACGGCAGGTGAGATCGAGATCGAAGGCCGGGTCGTGAATCACCTGGAACCGAAGGAACGGAACATCGCGATGGTGTTCCAGAACTACGCCATCTACCCGCACATGACGGTTCGGAGGAACATAGGCTTCGGGCTCCGGACGTCGAAACTGACGAAAGCCGAGAAAACGACCCGCCTCGAAGATGTCGCCGCAATTCTTGAAATGACCGAACTCCTCGACCGCAAGCCCTCGCAGCTTTCGGGTGGCCAGCGGCAGCGTGTCGCGATCGGCCGGGCCATGGTACGCGACCCGGCTGTGTTTCTTTTTGACGAACCGCTGTCAAACCTCGATGCCCAGCTTCGCACCCAGATGCGCCTCGAGATCAAGAAACTCCACCAGCGTGTCGGGAACACCATTATCTTCGTGACCCATGACCAGGTGGAAGCCATGACGATGGCTGACCGGATCGTGATCATGAAGGACGGCCATATCCAGCAGGTCGGCAAACCGTCTGATGTCTACCACAGGCCAGCGAACACCTTCGTGGCCGGGTTCATCGGGGCACCATCCATGAACATGCTGCAATGCACGGTGGACGGCGGCGTGGCCCGGCTCGCGTCCGGGCCGGATATCCAGCTGGACATCGAGGTTGCCCAAGGACAGCCGGTCATTCTCGGGGTGCGCCCGGACGACCTGCATCCGTCCGGCGAGAACCCGTTCCTGGAGGGAATGGTGACCGTTCGGGAACCGCTCGGACCCGATACGCTGATTTACGTCGACACGCCAAGCGGCGAGGTCACCGCCAAGGCCGATGGCCAGCATCCACCCGAAATAGGGGAATCCGTTCAGCTGAGCGCACGCCGTGATCGCCTCCATGTCTTTGACGTGGAAACTGGAAGGTCCCTGGCCTCGAACGCGTGACCACGAGTGTAGGGCCGGGTCTGTTTGTCACGGACCGGAACCGGGCGCGATGGCGAAATTGAACTCGGGATCCTCCGGAACGATCACCACGGTATTGCACCCATTATGCGGGCGGCTTGGAAGGCCGCGTAACGGTGAAGCGGTGATGTCAGGTTCCGCTGCTCGTGGTTGGATCCAGCACGTCCCGCAGCCAGTCACCCACGATGCTCATGGACAAAGTCGTGAAGAAGATCGCGCATCCCGGCACGCCGGCGATCCACCACGCGTTCAGGAGATAGTCCCGCCCATAGCTCAGAAGATTGCCAAGAGACGTGTTGGGGGGCTGGATGCCGACACCCAGGAAACTCATGGATGTTTCCAGGATCACGGTTTCCGGAAAATTGATGGATACCTGAACGACCAGCGCGGCCAGGATGTTGGGCAGGATGTGCCTCAGATAGACGCGAAAGGTGCCCGCGCCGAGCAAGCGGATCGCTGCCGCGTAGCCATGATTGACCGCCGACAATGTCATTCCGCGACTGATTCTCGCATAGCGCTCCCATCCCTGGAAACCGACGAGCAGGATGAAGAGCAACATGTTGCCGGTGCCCATGACGGCAATCACCGAAAGCGCGATGATGACGAACGGCATTGATGCCTGGAAATCGACGAGGACCATGATGACGTCGTCCACCCAACCGCGAAACCTTGCCGCAACGAACCCGATGCAACTTCCCACCACCGCACCGAAGAAGGTCCCGAACACCGCCACCAGCATCGTGAGCTGGATGGACGAGAACAGCCTGCTGAGGAGATCTCGCCCGAGATGGTCGGTTCCCAGGAGATGAAAGTCGCCGGACGCCCCGGTCGCGCCCGGAGGAAGCAGCCGGGACAGAAGGGCCGTCTGCTGGTAGTCATAGGGCATGATCCAACGCGCCGTTACGGCAATGAACAGGATCATGATCAGCCACAGCATCGCCATCTTGACAATGACAGGTGACGCAATGACGTGCGCGATGGCCACCTGGGTCGAGGAGCGGCGTTCGAATGCTTCGCTTGGGTCAGCATAGGCCATGGTCACTCTCCCGTGCCGGACGCGTATCGCCTGCGGGGGTCGATCACCAAGTACAGGAGATCCACGGCGAGATTGGCAAACACCATGGAGGCGGCCGTGATCATGACGACAGTTTGCACCACCGCCAGTTCACGCGCCGTAACCGCGTCGATGAGCAAGCGTCCTATGCCGGGCCAAGCGAATACGGTTTCGGTGACGATCGAACCGCCGATCAGGGTCCCGACCATGAAGCCCATGATGGTGATCGTGGGAATCGCGGCGTTGGGAAGCGCCACGGTCCAGATTATTGCCCGCTCGGTCATGCCGCGCGCACGGCATGCCCTGATATAGGGGGCGTTCAGCACTTCGAGCATGGACGAGCGAACGAAGCGCGCGATGACGGCGGCGCCGGCCGTGCCGAGCGTGATCACCGGCATGATGAGGTTGTACCAATGGTCGCTTCCGTATGCCGGCAGCAACCGGAGCGTCACCGACAGAAGGAAGATCAGCAGGATCCCGAGAAAGAAGTTCGGCAGGCTGAATCCGGTGACGGAAATGGTCATGATGGCCCGGTCGATCGCGGTGCCGCGGTTGACGGCCGCAAATATGCCAAGCGGGAATCCGGCGATGACGATGAACGCGAACGCCGTCAGCGTGAGTTTCAGGGTCGCAGGCACGCGTTCGGCGACGATCTCGATTGCCGGCCTGCCATCGCGGTAGGCGTTTCCGAAGTCACCCTGCAACAGGTTGAACCAGTATTCGAGATACTGGACCCCGAGGGGCCGATCCAGTCCCCACTGCTTGCGAAGCTCGTCCAATATGGCGGGGTCGGTGTCATCCGGCATCATGGCCGACACGGGATCGCCCGTTAGCCGGAGCACGAAGAACACGAACGTCACGACGAGAAACAGCGTGAAGAGGGTGCGAAGCAGCTTGCGGATCACGAACCCGGTCATTGCGTGGTCTCCATGGTGGGGGAATCCGTCGACTCGACATCCGGCATCGAAGCAAGCAACTGCGAGGTGTAGGGGTGCTCCGGCGCCTCGAACATGGGGGAGGTCTCGCCGAGTTCGACAAGCTGGCCGGAGCGCATCACGGCTACGTGGCTGCAGAGCGAGCGGGCAAGTCTCAGGTCATGCGTGATGAACACGATGGACAGATCGTGCATTCTGTGCAGTTCGCGCAGGAGCTCGATGATCCGCGCCTGGACCGACACGTCGAGCGACGCCGTGGCCTCGTCGCAGATCAGCACCTTGGGCCGGAGAGCCAATGCGCGTGCGATCACCGCGCGCTGGCACTGGCCACCGCTGATCTCGTGTGGGTAGCGCATCGCGAGTTCCGGACTCAGTCCGGCGGACTCGAGGAGTTCGCGTCGCCGGGCGCGCCGCTCCTGTTTGGTGCCGATTCCATGGATCTCAAGCGGTTCCTCGATCTGGCTGCCTATCGTGGCCCTGGGATCAAGGGACAGGAAGGGATTCTGTGGCACGAGTTGCACGGAACGTGCGAATGCGACGTGATCAGAGGTGCCTAGCATTGGAACCGGCTTGCCCATGAACGATGCCGCACCCTCGCTTGTGGGCTCAATTCCCAGCATGAGCTTGCCGATCGTGGATTTGCCGCTGCCACTTTCGCCGATCACGGCCAGGCGGTCGCCTTCATTGAGCGACAGCGTGATGCCGGACACCGCCCGGAACTTGCCGCTGCGCGTGTCATAGTCGCAGGCCGCGTCGTTCAATGACAGGAGCGTGTCCGGGACCGGCTCGTCCGCGGAGCGGGATTGCGTGGGATGTTCCGGGCGTTCGGTCCGGCCAAGATCGCCCTCCAACGGAAAGAAGCAAGCGACGGAATCGCCGCCGTCGCCCTCAGCACCCAAGGGCAGCTGCGACCAGCACTTTTCCTGCGCCTTTTCACACCGGGGTGCGAATGCGCATCCCGGGGGCCTCTTGTCAGGTGCCGGAACCTGGCCTTCGATGCCTTCAGGGACATGGCCGGAAAGGGTCGGCATCGATTCGATCAACCCGAGGGTATAGGGATGGCGCGGCGCATTCATGATCCGTTCGACGGACCCGGATTCGACGATTCTGCCCGCATACATCACCGCGACGCTGTCACACACTTCCTTCACGACGCCGAGGTCATGGGTTACGAACACGACTCCCATTTTCGTTTCGTCCCGCAGCGACTTGATCAGGTCGAGGATCTGGGACTGCACCGTGACGTCGAGCGCCGTTGTCGGTTCGTCGGCAAAGAGCAGTTCGGGACGCCCCGCCAATGCCACGGCGATCATCACCCTCTGGTTCTGGCCGCCCGACAACTGGAACGGGTAGGAGTGAAGACGTTCTTCCGGATCCGGCATTTCGACGCGCCTTAGAAGATCCAGCGCGATCTCCCGAGCCTCGCCGGTGGAAACGCCTCGCAGCCGCGCGACCGTCTTCGTGAGCTGCTTGCCGATCTTTTCGATCGGATTGAGCGAGGCGCTGGCATCCTGGAAGATCATCGCCGCTTCCCGACCGCGCACAGAGGCAAGCTGGCCTGCACTTGGAGCGTCGGTGATCCGTGTTCGCGCGAGACGGATTTCGCCCTCCATTTGCCAGGCGGGACCCAGAAGCCCGAGCGCCGCGAGGCACGTCACGGTCTTCCCGCTGCCGCTCTCGCCGACCAGGCCGAGGATCTCGCCGGACCTCACGCGCAGCGACACGTCCTCGACAATTGCGCATTTCCAGGCTCCGGTCTTCAGGCTGACGGTGAGGCCGGAAATCTCAAGTGGCGTTGAGTGGTCGGCCTTCAACTCTTCTGCGGGACCTTCCATGGTGTTCTCCGTCATGATCGACGAACGATTCTCCTCATTGGGCGTCGGTCGCGGCGCGCCGAATTCCGCCAGTCCCGCCAGTTCCGCCAATGCGGACTACCGAGCACCCGGCAAACAGGCTTGGATTGTCCAGCACCTGGACGGGCGGTTCGTTCGGATTGGACAATCGCCAGTTGATCATCGACACGAGGCCCCGGACGACATGCTCGGTTGTGCGCCCGACTGCGGTGAATCGTGCGTCCTCAGGGTAGGACTCGGTGTCGACGCGCAGGCTCACGACGCTGACGTGCGCCGGGATCTCGAGCCCGGCGGATCGGAAACCTTCCTTGATCGACGCCGGCTCAAATCGACCGGACACGATGAATCCGGTGGGCAACACGGAGACGTTGGCCAGGTCCTTCTGCAGCGCGTCGCGGATCTCCGATGCAAGGATCCCGTCATCATGATCGGCGGCTACCCGCACAATCAGTGACTCGGCGTCTCCAGGCAGCGAAGCGTGATTCTGCAGGAAGTGGTTCTCGATTGCCGCGTAGCCTGCGGCAGCATCGAGTCTCTCGGTAAGCAAGCCGATTCTCGCATGCCCGAGTTCCCTCAAGGCATTCAGCGCCAAGGCCATGCTCTTGGCCCTGTTCCGTACGAACACGTCGACGTCGAGGCGTTCGAGCTCGCGACCTTCGACGATCATGTGCTTGGCCTTCGACTTGAGCATCGCAACGACTTCGACAGGGAGGATTGAACGTCTTGGCTGGAGCACGCACACGTCATAGCGCCCGTCGCCAAGCACATCCCTGAGTTCAATTGCATCGCTGTAGCTGACGGTTATGGCCCTGCAGCCAGCCTGCAGGAGTTCGGTCTGAAGGGAATGGGCAACCTTGTAGCCCCGCAGGCTTGGTGTCGAATGGCTCACGATCAGGATCCGCGCCGCGCGCGTCCTTCCGGGGACGCGCGACCGTGCGATGTCTCCTCCCGTCACGAAGGATCCGCGCCCGACGAAGCTCTGTATCAGCCCTTCCTCCTTCAGGACATCGAAGGCCCGTTGGACGGTGAAGACGCTGACGCCATGTCGGCTCGCGACGTCGCGCATGGTCGGCACCTGGCTGCCGGCCTCAAGCGTTTTGAACTCGGCACGCAACCGGTCCACCAATGTTGCGCTGCTGGAAATGTCTTTCATCGGCACGCTCCCTGTTTGGCATCATGCCGGAGCCGATTCACATAGTCAAACATTTTATGATTATTGTATGCTACATTCGAATCGCGTGGCAATTTGCTTAATATACTATAAATACTAACTTTTTTCTGACAACAGGGTTGCCTGATCGCGCTTCTCACACAATCATATTGTAATGATTGTATTGTCTGGTAGAATGTGTGCGAATCGAATTCGCCATGCCGCTTGACCGTTGGGAGGACACGGAAATGCTGACAGTTGCCAGGAGAGGACTCCTCAAAGGCGCCGCCGCCGTCGCAGGCGTGACCATGCTGCCGCGCACGATCAGCGCCCAGGAGAGGCGCGACATCGTCGTCGGAGTGCAAAGATTGCCGGAGAACATAAGCCCCGGCCGAGACACGGCCGACTACACGGTCCCGATCTCGTACAACGTTTTCGACAAGCTGATCGAGCCCGATTTCCACAACCAGATGCAGCTTGGCCCGGGACTTGCGACCTCCTGGGACATCGAGGGCCACCGGGAAATCGTGTTCACGCTCAGGAAGGGCGTCAGGTTCCACAACGGTGACGAGATGACGGCGGAAGACGTCGCCTTCTCGTTCTCCAAGGAGCGCCGCGAGGGGGACGGACCGGTACGTCTGGCGCAGTTCTTCTCGAACGTCACGGAAGCGAACGCTCTTGACGACCACACGGTGCAGATCGTGATGGATGGCGTCGACCCGATCATCGAGCAGCGGTTCGCCATGTGGAGCAGTGAAATCGTCAACAGGCGTGCCTACCGTGACGCCCCGAGTTACGGAGACTGGGCGCTGAAGCCTATCGGCACCGGTCCGTTCCGCGTGGCCGATCTCAACACCGACCGGTTTGTCCTGGAGGCGTTTGACGACTACTGGGGCGGACCGCCCAACGTGCAGTCGCTCACCTTCGTGGAAGTTCCCGAAGTCGCGGGCAGAATCGCTGCACTTGCCTCCGGGGACTTCGATGTCATCACCGTCGTCCCGGTCGACCAGATCACGACGATCGACGGCTATGACGACATCGAGGTCGTCGGCGGTCCCGGGGCGAAACTCCGGATCCTCATCTTCAACCAGGGCGATTTTGCCCATCCGATGATGAAGAACGTGCACTTTCGGCGTGCCCTGAGCCTTGCGGTCGACCGGCAGTTGCTGGTGGATGCACTGTTCGGTGGGCGGGCGAACGTGCCGAACGGGCTGCAGCTTCCGAGTTTCGGCGAAACCTTCGATGCAGACTACCCCGTGCCGACATATGATCCGGAGCAGGCAAGAGCGGAGCTTGCACAGTCAGGCTATGAGGGCGAGGTCATTGACTATCCGCTCTTGCCGAACGTCATCGACACGGAGGTAGCCGTAGCCGAAGTGCTGCGCGAAATGTGGAAGGCGGTCGGGATCAATGTCGACCTTCAGATCCGGGAAAACTGGAGGCAGATCACGCGCGGTCACCATTCGATCAGGAACATGTCCGCCACCATGGTCTGGCAGGATCCGGCAACGATCCTCTGGCGCCTGTTCAAGCCGTCGGTCATGAAAGGCCGCGGCTGGGGCTGGGTGAACGACACGTTCAACGCCAACGGGATCATCCTGGAAAACGAGCCTGACAAGGCGCTCCGCCGGGCCGCGTCCACGGCGATGATGACAGAGTGGGAAACGGCAGATCCCATGGGCATCGTGCTGTTCCAGGAAGTCTGGCTCTACGGCAAGAAGAAGGATCTCGACTGGCAGCCCTACGTCCTGCCGTACATGGACTTCGGACCCAACAACGTGTGAGCTCGGGCCTGTACCGTTCGGGCCGCATGTCCGCCGTGCCCGCGCGAAGGCCCCTTTGCCTGGAGTTGCTCCCGGGAGGACGGATCGCACACAGGGTTTCGACAGTGGCGGGCGTGCCTTCTGCCTGACAGGTCCAATGGCGTCCTCGGTGACGGACGCCGGAACCTTCCCGTCAACTCGAGCGGTTCAGGCCGGGTTGGATTCCAGTATCAAACCGGAACTGCAACGGTCACGTTCACGCTGACGGCGGTCTCCCAAGTGACTCGCTGGCGATCGGGAGGATTGTCGCAAACATGCGTCTGCTTTTGGTCGAAGACACGGAAGACGTCGCGGATGCCATCGTTGCCAGCTTCGAGCGGCGGGGCGATGCAATCGACCTCGTGACATCCGTCGACGAGGCGAAGAGTGCCATCGCGGTCCAGGAATACGACGTCATGCTTCTGGACATCGGTCTGCCCGACGGGCTGGGGACCGAGGTCCTCCGGTCCGCGCGCAACCGAGGCAGCCGAACGCCGATCCTGATGCTGACCGCCCGGTCCGACATCGAAGACCGGGTCGCCGCCCTGGACAAGGGCGCGGACGACTACCTCGTGAAGCCCTTTGACCTGCGCGAACTGCACGCGCGGGTTCGCGCCATGCTGCGCCGCCAGGACGTGGACCGTTCAGGCATCATCGAGTTCGGCGACATCAGGTTCGACCCGGCCGGCCTTACGGTCGAGGTCTCGGGCAGCCCGATCTCGCTTGCCCGGCGCGAGTTCAACCTGCTGGAAATCCTCCTAATCAATCGCGAGAGAGTGGTGCCGAAGGACAAGATCTTCGGATGCATGTTTTCGTTCAACGACGAGGACGTGAACCTGAACGCCGTCGAACTGTACGTTGGCCGTCTGCGAAAGAAGCTCTGCAACAGCCGGGTTGCCATCAAGACATTGCGGGGGCTCGGATACCAGTTGGTCAGCGATGACTGATCCGGCGGTGCGTTCGCGGATTGCCGGTTCCCTGCGGTTTCGGCTGGCGGCCGGAATCATCCTGGTTCTCGCAATTGGAGGCGTGGCCGTCGCCTACGCTGCCTTCACCTACGGTCGGGACGCCGCGCAGCAGTCATTTGACCGCCTCCTCGTCGGTGCGGCGAACCAGATTGCCGGTGCCCTCAGGCTTCGCGACGGAGAGGTCGTCGTCGACATCCCGATCTCGGCCTTCGAGCTCTTGTCGCTCGCCCCGCGCGACCGGGTCGTCTATGGCGTGTTCGGCGATGACGGCACGCTGATCACCGGTTACGACATCCTGTCGCCCCCGGACGGGGACGGCATCTTTTTCACCGACAGCTTCGCCGGCGAGACTGCGCGGTTCGTGCGTGTCACCCGCCAGTTTTCCGAGCGATCGTTTCTTGGGTCGGTCGACGTGATCATAGGCCAGACCACCGAGGCCCGGCGCGAACTTGCGCAGCAGATCACGCGAAACACGCTGATCGCGGTCGCGGCAATCGGAGTCGGGATGTCGGCGCTGGCAGCGCTTGCGGTTCAGTCCGCATTGAGTCCCTTGCAACGGATCGAGCGCGACATCGCCGCCCGGTCCAGCAAGGACCTGACGCCCGTGGACGTCAACGTTCCCCAGGAAATCAGCAGCCTTGTGCATGCATTGAACCGGTTCATCGCCCGCATCGAACGGCAGCTCCATGTCATGCGGACACTGATCGCGGACGCCTCTCATCAGCTCCGGACGCCAATTGCGGCGCTTCGGGCCCAGGCAGAACTGGCCGCGGAAGAAACCGACCAGGAAAAAACCCTAAAGATCGTCGGGAGAATTCACGAAAGGTCCAGGAATCTCAGTCGCCTCACAGACCAACTGCTCAGTCATGCGCTGATCATTCATCGCGCCGACACGGTCGACCTGGAGGCAGTGGACCTGCGAACCGTCGCTGCCGAGGCGGTTGACCAGACGGATCAATCCATGCCTGACGTTGACCGGAGCATCCGGCTTGCGCTGCCCGAGGCCCCGGTGATGTGCGACGGTGACAGGCTGTCGCTGGCCGAAGCCTGCAAGAACCTGATCAACAATTCGTTGAAGCATGGCAAGTCGCCGGTCACGGTCTTCGTCCTGGAACAGGGAGGGCACGCACGCATAGGTGTTCGCGACGGCGGGACGGGATTCCCGGAGCCGATGTGGCAGACCGCAGGATCACGGTTCGCCAAGGATGCCGGGGTCTCCGCAAAGGGCGCAGGCCTGGGCCTTGCCATCGTGAACGCCGTGTCCGAGGCGCATGGAGGGCAAATGAGAATCGCACGGCCTTCCGAAACGGCATTCGAGGTGTTCCTGGAGCTGCCATTGCTTCCGGAAGACGCAGCATGAGAATTCTCGGCGGAGTGCAGCTGGGCCTGGCCCTCTTGGGAGGTGCCGCCGTTTGCGAGCCGGCCCCCGAGGCAGCCAAGTCCTACGGTCCGGCACAGTCCGAAGTGCGGCTGACGGTGCGCGGCACAACCGACATCGCTCGCTTCGAACCGGTTCTTGAGAAGTTCCTGGCTCACTCCGATGGAGCCCGGATCGAGTACGAGCAATGGGGGTCGAACGATCTCTACCTGGCAACTGACGCGGATTGCCGGTCCGGCTACGCGGCTGCGGATCTCGTGATAAGTTCGTCCATCGACCAGCAGGTCAAGCTCGCGAATGACGGCTGTGCCGCGTCCTATCGATCCGATGAAACGACCGGGCTGCCTGCAGTTTCAAACTGGCGCGACGAAGTGTTCGGCATAACATGGGAGCCCGCAGTCATCGTGTACAACAGAAACATGATCGGCGATGCCCTGGCGCCCCGATCCCGTTTCGACTTGATTGACCTGCTGCGGCCTGACGACAGCGCGTTTCGCGGGCGCGTCGCGACCTACGACATCGAGGTGTCGGGACTGGGCTACCTGTTCGCCTTCGCCGACTCGCAGCAGGCCACGACGTTCGGCCGTCTCATCGAGGCGTTCGGCCGAAGCGGCGCCGTCGCAACTTGCTGTTCTGCCGCGATCATCGATGGTGTCGCCAGCGGCGACTACCTCATTGCCTACAATGTACTGGGTTCCTACGCCCTTGCCCGCGCGGACGAGAACCCGGACATCGTCGTCGTCGCGCCTGACGACTACACGTTGGTTCTGGCCCGCGCGGCGCTGATCCCCCGACACGCGGCAACGCCGGAACTGGCAGGGGAGTTCATTGACTTCCTGCTTTCCGCGCCCGGCCGGTCAGCCTTGCGATCGGCCAACTTGATCGTTGACATAAGCGAGGGTGTGCATGCCGCGATGCGATTGCCTGAGAACCCGGAGGTCAGCCTGCGGCCGATCCCGCTTTCGGTCGCGTTGCTGGTTGGGTTGGACCAGCACAAGCGAAGAGAGTTCGTTTCGCGCTGGCGGGCAGCTTTCCCAAAGGAATGAGTCCGCCGATCGGCCCACTGGTCGTGGCTTGCACACCGCGTCAGGCGCGATGAACGCGAATGCAGCTTCTGCAACTTGTTCGCGTGCCTTGCCGACCCGTTCATGCCGCTAGGTCTTGTTGATTTCGGCAAGGAGCAGCTTCGCTTTCAAAATGCCAAAACTGGGCGGTTGAGCAGTGGGACAACGGAATCACTTTGATTGCTGGCATTGGATTGCATTGGGTTCGGGTGCCGGTGCGACCGTACTCCTGTTGCTTCTACTCTTTGCACCGAGTGGCCCGTGGAAAGCCGCCCTTCCATTCCCGATTGGCGTAACGCTCATCGTCATGATCTGGAATCCTAGATATCGTATATTTGGAATCGGGGCTGTTGCGGCGCTGACCGGACTTGGCGGGTTCGTCGCAGAGCTGTCACTCAACGCATCAGCGACACTGCCTGAAGGTAAAATGCTCTCTGGGAGTATCGAAGGTGGATCAGACGTCCCGCCAGTCTTTTTCCTGATGCTTTGGTCATCGGCGTCCTGACGATCGCATTCAACAATGTCGGACGAGGATGGATCTAGGCGTTCGTGCGACGAAACAATCCCGCACAGCCCAATGTCACTTTTGCTCTGGAGCGGGAGGCAATAACGCCTTCTGATCATCTCGCGCCAGACTGCCACGGACGTTTTCACGCCAGCCTCGTTGCGTCCAAGTCGGAGGTCAACCCGCTCGGCTGATTCCTGCCGAATTGAACGACGCCATCATTCTGGAATTCGGCGTCGGCCAAGGGCACGGCGTTCAAAACTCGCTGACAATCGAACGCACCGGCACGGAGATCAATGTACTGGGCACTTTACCCAGGACTCTATTGGGGAAAGGGCCAGTCAAACGCGAGTTGTTTCTCTTGGACGAGTTTGATCGGAAGTGGTCGGCGGGAACTATCGAGTTCCGCCTCCCTTCCTAGCCTCCGTCAGTCCCTTCATCAACTCAAGCATGCGGACGTCGTCCGTGCCTCGCCCAATTTCTGGAAGGATCGCCTTTACAACGACGACGCCTTGCGGCGCACTTGCTTCATAAGCTCAGCGTCGTGGCCCGTTTCGCGCCCCGAAAACCGCCTGTCCAGGACGATTCGGGCCTGTTCGGATGCCAGGACACAAACAGTTCGGTCCCGCCATTGTCGGCGCCGAAGGATTTCCTCACACGGGGAAAGCGGGGGCGAGGCTTCGTGCAAAATGAGCGGGCGCACTCGACACTTTAGCCGTTTTAGCTATTTTAACGAGACTATCTATTCTCTCGATTATAGGGAAAGGAGTGTCCAGTGCTTCAGTTTTCTGCCACCGACCTTGGCAACAAGACCGGCGACGTCCTGGCCGCTGCCGCCCAGGCACCGGTCGCCATTACCAGACACGGAAAGCGCCGTTTCGTCATGCTCACGACCGAGAGTTTCGAGAGATACCGGGAATTGGCAGACCCGAGGATTGCCCGACGCACAGTCGACATTCCCCCCGAAGAAGGGGCTGAGCTGGCGGCGGAGCTGACCCGTATTGTCGAATCCGATGAATGAACCCCAGCCAGGGGACGTCTGGCGCCACCCCTACTTCTGGGCGTGGCAGGCGGAACGCGGTGAGACGGAAGGGCGCAAGACGCGGCCGGTCACGCTCGCGGCCGTGCTGCCGATCGCCAGCACCACGACGCATCTCTACCTCTTGCCGATCACCAGGAAGCCGCCTCAGGCGGCTTGAGACGCCCTTGAGATACCTGCCACCGAAGTCCGTCGCGCCGGCATGGTGTCGGTTGGCCTCGCAGCGGCAAGGATGACAGGTCTTTCCGGCGCTGGACCAGCTTCAAACGACATGTGCACAGGCCGAGGCAGGCGTACGCGTGTCCATGTTCCGCCCCCGGTTCAGGTGATCATCGATCTCCGCTGCCGAACCGATCACGCGACCATAGAGGAACACGGTGAATGCCGCATTTTCGAGATCGCGCCTCGCGAGAGATCCGGACTGGAAGTCCCTCCAGAGCAGTGCAAGCAGAAGCGCAGCAATGACCGCATCGACATTGACGCAGAACACATAGCGGCTGACACCGGTGTCGTAGAGCGCCTTTACCAGCTCACAATAGAAGTCGTGGAAGGCGTTGTAGTCTCCGCGCTCATCCAGGAATTGGGCAACAAACCGCTCGCGGGGGTCGAAATTGACAGGCTGGCCCTTGAAGACGGGGTGGTGGACTCCGGGCAGCGCTCGCACCTCCGCGCCAATTTCTTTCGCGCTGGCCTTCTCCCGCTTGTATTCGGTCGCGAAATCACGAGCCATCTGCTTCAAGTCAAGCCCATGGTTCGGGTCGACCGGATCCTTCAGTCCTGTGCCCGCGAACCGGTCCAAAAGGAAGGCCATGCCTTCAAATCCGTTGCCGCCGTGGCTGTAGCCGCAATGGCTGAGGAAGCCCAGCATCGCCTTGTTGATCTGGACGCGCTGCGGAGTCTGGGGACCGTCCGCAGCGACGGCACCTTTTGCGCCTTGGGCCGAAATCGAGCCTGGGCCGTTCGAGATGAGCAGGCCAACAAGAATCTGCAACGGCAGGGCCTCGTCGGCGGTTGGTTTCTTGCCGGTGATGGCCAAGAAGCAGAGGTCTGCCATTGTCCATGTCGAGAAGCGCTCTTCGCGGGGAATGCCGCAGAGGGAGCCTGGCTTGTGGTGTTCGCCGGGGATGGTTGCGCCGATCATGACGCCGTAGAGCCGCAGGTGCCACGGCAATGTCCGTGCGGTCAGCCTGGTGATCCGCTTTCGCATCAACGGCCCCCAAGAGATCGTCAGGGCGATGGCGGCGAGGATGGCATCGCGATTCACGGGTTCGCCCAACGTGTCCAGGAATTTCAGGAATGCCGACTTTCCACCGCGCGCCTTCACTGCGGCAAGCATGGCCTCTGGCCGGGGATCTTCGGCGTCCTCGGGCCCGGCCAGAAACAGGGCGCGGAATTCTTCGTTGATGGCGATGGCGACGGCAATGGCACTGGTGTCGAACGTTTCGTCCCGACCGTCCAGAAGTCCCGAGTGGCAAAACAGCTCGATCAGCATATCCGTGCAGGCCAGCGCCCGTTCGACCCTGTTCGGCCCGACGATGGCCGCCGCCGCGGCCATCACCGCGTTTGGCGCGTTTCCGGCTTCGCGAGCTGCGTCACAGGCCACCAAGATCGGGTCACCGGTCAGGTTGACTTCGGCGGCGACGGCGATGTCCAGCAGTGCACGGTCGTTCTCGGTCGCAATCTCGTGGACAAGTGGCAACGCGAAGTTCGCCTCGAGCGGTTCAAGTGCCAGATCGAGCACGGAATGTCCGTGCACGCTGGTCACCTGGGTCTTCGGGTTCATCACCGACGCTCCTGACTTGTCCTTCATGTTTTGGCGCGCAACAACCGCTCCGACCTGGTCCTTGAGCGCTTCGATCTGCTCATCATAAGGCGCCGCGGCACGTACGGGCGGCAGTGCAAGATTGGCCGGCAGCGCAAGGCCCCTGTCGTTCACGAGCCAGGGCTTCAGGGACAGGCCGCCAGTCGAGGCAAAGTCGGGATCGACCTTGGAGAGTTTCATCACGGCGGTGAGGGCTGCCGGAATGTCGGCGATGTTCGTGACGACGGCGCCCTTCCTTGAGACGGCCGGATTTCCTGGCACATAGAGTCTGTCAACACCGAACGCCTCGACAAACCAGCTTTCCTTGTCTTCGGCGCTGTCGCCGCTGCCAGCCATCGCGCCGGCGTGACCGACCGCGCGGGTCAGCTTGGATTTCCAGCGCCCGACCACGCATGCGACGACGGGCTTGCTAAAATCCACGTCGCGCTCGTAGTAGCCGCCGGGCTCCACGTAGAGCACGGCTGCCTTCGTCCTGTCGTCGGCTTTCAGCGCATGCGCGAAGTCGCGTGCGGAATAGTGAATGTAGACGTCCTTTCCCGAAGAGATCAGCGTTGTCGTGCCCCAGCCTTCCGTGGCGAGATACTGGGCAATGGTGGTGGTGAATCCACCGGAGTTCGAAAAGATAGAGATCGAACCTTTCAGGAGCGACTCCTCGGGGTGGTCCCCGCCAAGCGCTCCACCGATCCGGACACGGTTCCAGCTGTCCGCGACCCCAAGGCAGTTCCCTCCGACGATGTCGATCCCGTTCGCCTGCGCCATGGCACGGATTTCACGCGCATCGTGGACCGCGATCTTTTCAGTGATGATGACGATCTTGGCGAGACGCTCATTGACCCGGACAAGTTCGGCCACCCCGTCACGCACGCCCGACGGCGGCAAGTAGACCACGCCGACGTTGAAGTCATGTCCGTCATCCAGCCCTTCGCGCACGTTGTTGAACACGGGAATGTCGCCGACAGGCGTCTTCAGGACGCTGCCCGCGCGACCGGGTGAGGTCCCGAACACGACGTTTCCGCCGGAAAACGCATGGCTGGTCGGTGTGACCAGCCGGGATTCACCGCCGAGTATGTTCAGAACGCAAACTCGATCCTCGCGCGTCGCAATCTCGCCCAGCGACCGGATGCCCAGATAGTACGGGAATCCTTCGATGCCTTGCTTGTGCATTGCCTTCATTCCCTCTGCGCGGCATCCGAAATGCCCAAGTGCCGGGCAATTTCGTTGCGGCCACCGTCGTGCATCCATTGATCGACCTGTTTGGCGTAGTTCACGACTTCCGAGATTGCGCTGTCGAATCCGAAGAACCGGTATGGCAGGTCGAGGCTGTCCAGCGTGTCGGCCAGGTTGCCAAAGCCGCGGACCAAGTTCGGACCGCCTCGCCCGGCGACAACGTAAAGTGGCACCGGTCCGCGTGCTGCAAAATGCTCGCGCAATGCATCTCCCATGCCCCGGAAGGTTTCCAGGATGTCGGTGTTGTTCGACTTGCCGCCGATGATGAAGAGTACATTGGACTGCGACAGGAAGTGCTTGTAGCAGATAGATGCCACGGCCTTCATCTTCTCGTAGGGTGGATTGCCACCGAAATCCGAAGAAATGATCGCGGCATCCCCAAGCACTTCGGTTACGAGGCTGTTGGCGCCGCCGCCGAAGGTCGGTGCGAGGATAGTGCCGCTTTCGTTGATCACGAACACGTCCGACTGCCCTTGGTGGGTGCGGAGCTGGTTCACCTCCTGCTCGAACGCCGAGATGTCCGAGGCGAAGAGCTGATCTGGAAGCCCCAGGCGCAACACGCGCGGGTCGTCCCGATCGAAGCCGCACTTGAAGTCGCAGGCGACCGGCGTAAGCCGACCGTTCCTGCCGGGCTGCATCCTGATCGGGTTCAACTCCAGCGTGGTCATGCCGTAGTGGTGCATCAGCTCCCAGAGTTTCGGCAATTGCTGGACCAGCGGCGAGATGATCTCCTTCGGCGCACCGATGTCAGAAAGCGCGTTGGCGACGACAAATGCCTTGAGCCCGGTCAGCGCGTCAAACGGAACCATCGCGATCTCGTCCTTGCCCAGTTCTTCGATGTCGACGCCACCTCGATGGGTCAGCGTCATCGTCGGAGCGCGAAAGCGGCTGTCGTCCGTGATAGAAAAGTAGACCTCGTGCTCGGCTGGCACGCCCGCCTCGAAGGTGACGCCGTTGGCCTTTGCGACTGCATTGCCATGACTGTGCGTCGCAAAATACAGTCGCTCTTTTTCGGCCAGCGCCGACTTCAGGTCGCGTACCTTGGCGACGAGACCTGCCTTTCCCTTTTTCCCGACGCCGCCCTTGAAGATGGGTTTGACGAAAACCAGCCTGTGCCTTTCGATCAGTGCCTGAATCTCGTCCTCGCTTGCACCCGGTCCCAGCACTTCAGGGCATGGGAAATCCACATGCTTCAACAATCTGGACCCGTGCAACAATCCAGTAACCTGCATCTGACCGCTCCTCCGATGCTCGCCGACTTGGGGCGACGGGAATTTGGCACCGGATACTCGTTGAAGCTGTCACGAGCCTGTCTAGCCCGAACAGCAAGCGCCGACGAGGGCACCCCCGATCCGAGCTCTTCATGCTCGCCAAGAAGGGGCACGCACCCCCTCGGCGGCGCGCGGGTGACTCTGCCAGGGGAGTCACAGAGATTTGGGCGACCCAAAACTGAACCGACAATGCGACACCTGCGCCAGGCTCTTGTACGCCTCCGCGGCGTTGGCGACGCTCCCCGCGCCGAGTCTAGTGCGGATGACCCAGATTCTGTCCAGGGCGGCCTTGGCATCGATCTTCGCGCGGTTACGCGTCCAACTCATTCCCTCCTCCCATCTGTCGATGCGGAAGCGCTTGCGCATTTTCCAGCGGCCCGCCCTGGCGCAGACCATTCCGCCCTTCGGGGAATTTCATCCACGCCTGACAACCTGCCAGCCGTTGCCGGCAGGCGCATTTGACCCATTCCGTGGGCCTGGATGTCTACGGATTGAAGCGGCGGGCTTCGTGCGTGACTGCGTGTGTTGGCTGAGCCGACTCAAGTCGAGCACGAGGCGCGTTCATTGGTTCAGTTCCCCGATCATCGGCGCGACCGGTTGGTCGCGACGGAGATGCTGGAAGGTCGGTTGGCAGTGAATTTCGACGAGGATTCGGTCGAGCATATGGTCGAAGATCTCTCCGGTGCAATACCTCCTCCGAGTCCTGGTCGTCTCGTGATGCAATGCATCAACTGGCCACTGGCAACAAAGCGATGCAAAACAGAATAGATCCGTGCTTCCGGGCATACGCGATTTGCAACCCTGGCAGCAGTGCGAGCCGCATCACGACGGCGTCAATTTGGGCTTCCGGTCCTCCGTTTGTCCCTGCATTCGGATCGAGGTTGTCTTTCGCGACAACGCGGGGAAATCGCGCCTTCCCGTGCCTCTTCCGTCTTCCCGGAGTCCATGACCCAGGACAAGAGAATTGAATTTGCGGACAAGCGTTGTGTCGAAGCGTGCAACAAGGAATTTCCCTCGTGGTAGAATCGGCTTGTCGCCACCTGACACGTCCTGTCAAGCTGTGGTCACGCTTTGCTGCAATGAACAATATTCGTTACTCAAGCTCATGCACCGTCACCGCAAGCGGATGATCAACAAGGGACCTGTCTACGGTAAGCAGCCGGAGCCCCTCCTCTTGAGCCTGGACCAGCAGAAGTTCGTCGAACGGGTCCTTGTGGTCCAGCGGCACTTCGAGTTCGCTGGCAGCATGGCGCATGGTCATGGGCAGGAATGTCATGTTCTGATCTTCCAGTGCGACGACAACGTCCCCGGGAGAGAAGCGGCTTTTGCGCTCACCTGATCGGTGGCGGGAATTGTGCTTAAGGCGCATTTCCCAAATCGAGACAGCGCTGACGTGGAAATCCATCCCGTGCGCCGAAAGCACCCGGCGTTCGGAGTCCAGGAACTTGCCCGGCCTGTCCATAAAATCGAACAGGTAGGACGTATCGAGAAGAACGCGCACTGTCCGTCCGGCTAACCTTCGTCGAGCCCGAGCACCTTCCTGCTGAAGGCGGGATCGTTGAATTCCTCCGGCCAGCCGTCCCCGTCGCCTTGGATCCCGAGACGCTTCCGGGCTGCCTCCAGCTTGTCGAAGTCGATCCCGCCAAGCCGGTCGCAGCGCACAAGTTCAGCTCTCGGCTGGCCATGTCTTGTGATGATCACGCGCTCGCCCTTGCGAGCGGCGGAGACCAATTCGGAAAGGCGTGCTTTCGCCTCGCGGATGGGCATTTCCATAACGGATCGCTCCCGGTCTGGGTCTCTCCTTCGCCAGCATGCAGCGATGGTCTCCGAAAATCAAGACCAAAGCGTGACTACAACACGGCGGATTTGTTCTTCTTGTGCATTGACGTGGTCATTTAGCGTGTCGTCCGGGAGATTCGGTGCGGCATCGCGTTCGGCGGCGGAACCTTGTCGCTCGGGCCCGTTTCCTTTCGCTCTTCGGTGCATTTCTGGCACGCATGACGGCCCGCCTGGCCTTGCTGGGTACGCGGCTTTCTCCTGCTCCGTACGGATGGATGCTTGAAGGCGAATCCGGTCGCACTTGACGGCGGGGGTGCCGTGTCTTCAGCCGCCGCCTTGCACCCGGCCGCCAGCGACGGCACCCTCGTTTGACAAATGCTGAATCGGCCCCGCCCACATCGCTTCCCTAGATTTGCCTGTTGCCGCGCCAACCGACCGGTCATCAGCTTCATGTCGATCAGGACCTGCCGCGGCGTCGCGCGCGCCGGTCCGGACACTGTCAGGTGTCGTCAAGTCCCGATCTCCTCGGATGCGGAGGCCACCGCTGCTTCTCTCCCCGACCTAGCTTTCGGCCGGCTCCCCACCGCCGCCGCGATTCCCTGTGCGGCACCGCTGCTTGAAATTCAGTCGTCGACCGCGCACCCTTGCTGCATGGGCACGAAGGACCGGAAGATGCGGCATGGGTTCTGGCCGCTGGCGTTGCTCTGGCTGCCGGCCGGCGTGGTCGTGCAGGCGGTGGCTCGGTTCCCGCCGGAATCGAACTCGGATCCGGGAGCCGGGATGTGGATGATGGCCGCGATCATGTCGGCGTCATCCCTGATCGTGCTGGCACCGTGCGGGCTGCCTCTGGCCCTCGGATGCCGAAAGCTCTGGCGCCTGGGCTACCGCCGGGTCGCCTGGTGGCTGGGGATTTCTCTGGGGGCGCTGACCGTCGCGGCATCCGTGTTCGCAGGGCTGCTCGGCCCTGTGGCGATCGCTGTTTGTGCGCTGCTGGTCAGCATGCCGGTCTGGATGGCCTGGTGGTGGCTCGCGCGTCACGCGTGAAGCGGCGGACGCCGTGCCGATTGCGCAGATGTTGCCGGTGGCGACCGAGTGGCACGGATCTGATCGGTTGCTCTCGGCATCTATGACCAGAAACTATCAAAATCAGCGAACACATGTAACTTGAATCGCATATTGGCGTTCAATCGTCGAAAGCCCGGGATCAATTGCCATGTGCCTGGAATCCTCGCGATCACGCCAGTTTTCGCGGGCATTCTGATTTTGTACCTTGTGGATAGGTTGTTCGTGTTCTGGTTCGATCAAGGCAAAGGTGGTCGTCGGTTGACAGTGCCGGCAACACGATGTCGGAAAGCGGTCTGGATTCTTCAGGCTGAAGTGTCTTGATGCCCGGGACTTCGCTCGGCTGCGCCCGGCGGAGCATGCGGAGGGTCCAGAACCGAGCAGTGGCCGTGGTCACTAAGGCGCGTCATGGCTGGGATGCGCGGAAACGGTCCGGAACCGTTCCGCGCGTCTGTCTCCTGATTGCGCCGGTTGCTGATCGCGGCAAGACCAAGGGGGATGAACATCATGATTTCACGATTGAAACTCGCAATTGCAGCGATGCTGACGCTTGTGGGATGCAGCGGCGGTTCCGGCGACATGGACATGGCCGAGAAGGAACCAATCACGGAACCGGAATTTCTTGCCACCGTTGCATCCGCTTCCAGTCCGGTGTCGGGGCTGCATGCCTCGGTGAGCAACGGGTTCGTGCATACGAATCCGAACGTTTCAGGCGTGAACACGGTCTTCGCGAACGGACATGTCGTGACAACGATCAGCAGAGACGGTTCTTCTGACATCACGCTTGACACGAAGGACAGCGCCCGTGGCCTCCGGCCGGTAAGCCTCGTCCACCTGCCCGGAAGGTCTGGAGGATACGGCTACGTGTTTGAGGGCACACCATCCTCAGCCACTGGCGCCCTGATCGCCGTCGACTGGTCCGACTCGGATCCGAGCGACTATCTTGCCGCGGGCTATTGGGCTCACGTCCAACAAGGCGGTACAACCACCATCGAGTACGGTGCGTTCGTGGACGGCCCTGAACTGAACCCGTCCAGCCCGCCGGCCCTGCGGACAGCCGGAACCGCGTCCTATCAGGGAACCGCTGGCGGTTTGTACCGGGCCTACTTCGGATCGGACACTGGGCCCCTTCAAGGGAGCCGCGAGACCGGCACGTTCGTGGGCGTAGCCACGCTTAGCGCAAATTTCGATGACGGCACCATTTCAGGGTGCCTTGGATGTGCAGTTCCGATCCAGGTCAGTGGCTACCAGTTCGATCCATCGGGTGCCGCAAACGATCTCGACAAGACCCTTACATACCAGCTGCACATGGATGCGACATCGATCGACAGGACCAGTGGCACTTTCGAGGGTTCCAGCGCGCGCTTCACTGGCGGCGAAATTCCCATTGTCCGCACGGAAGGCGAATGGACCGGGCAGTTCTCGACCCGATTGAATGGCGGAGATCCGCGCCTTGTTGCGGGCACCGCAGCAGGCGAGGGAACGACCGCCGGTGGCAGCACGATCACCTTCCTTGGAGCCTTTGCGGGCGGCAAGCAGTAGGATGATGGCATCGCGTCCGGCCCGCGCAACGAAGTGTCGATGCAATTCTGGTCGAAGTCGCCCTGGAATACAGCGACCACGAGTGCGCCGCGTGCAAAACCGCGCCGGGAGTCCAACAGTCCAGATCTCTGGCAGCGGTCGCAATTCAGCAACCGAGAGAGTGGTTGAAGTGCCTTGCGTGGAACTGTCGTTCTTTCTGAGCGGCGAAAATTGGAGCCGCACGGGTTCTGAGATCGGCCTGTTCCTCACACCGCCATAGAGCCCGTCGTCTTCATTGAACCGTGTGCAACGACGTTGCATATCCGGCGATTGGATGAGAACAATCCCAACAGATTCCGGAACGGCGGTGCCGAGTGCAAAGTCATACGTGCCTGACGGCAAGTCTTGCCTCATCTGACGGAGAGTCTTGCAGCACCTGACGACGAATCCTGCCGCATCTGACGGCGGCGATCCCGCGCATCACGGTCAGCAGCCGGCCCGTCTCGATCTCTGAGCGTCTTCACGCAAATTGATGGTGCCTCGATCACGCAAATTGATGGACATTGGCCCGTGACATTCGCTTTCGGCGCGATCCATGCGGGCCATTCGGCCCGTCCGTCGTCTGTGGCCGAGCAGGGCAGCACCAAGAACCTGGGGATCAATCGACGACACCGCCAAGCGGGAGTTGCCTTCCGTAATGGGGCCCCCGACGTCAAGCACAAGATTCCCGTGCATGAGCGGCCACAAAGCCCGAACCTGGCAAGACTGTCCCGGCGCCGGCGCAAGAGGGCGCGGCGTTCATGCCGGAAGCGGCGTTGGCTTTTGGTCCGGAGCCGAGGATCGCCTGGTTCGCCGGAGCGACCGCAAGAGTCTGGCGAGGCGAACCAGGCGATCCTCGGCGGAGTCGAAGCCGTTCAGGTTTCGTTCAAGGCCTTGCCCCCCTGTTTCCGGGAAGGTCCGCTTCACGTCCGCCGCCGGGCATCTTCCTTCCGTCCGTGGTCGGCTCGCCGGCCGCCTGCATGATGCCTGGTCCAATCCGGTCCCCGAGTGTCCATCTGAATTGCGTGCTCGAACGCGACAGCGCGCTTCGGCAACGAGGCAACTCACGACATCATCGGGGACCGCGTCCCGGGGGACGTCCGTGGACGGGTCGCCTCTCAAGAGGCGGAACCCGCTCCTTCCTTCTTCATCACAGGCCGCAGATCCGGTGAAGCCATGCTAATGCCGGATCGGGTGCCGTCGCCGGCTCGCGGGTGAACCGGAACTCCGTCCCGTCACGCCACATCCGGAGCAGCACGACGCCCATGCGCCGGGCCAGCGCGGTCGTGGCGCGCTTTTTCCCACGCCTCGCCGCCAGACGCAGCGCCCAGGACTTCAGCCAGTTCATCTTCCTCGTGCCGTTCATCATCGACGTGGCGGCCTGGAACAGCGCCGTGCGCAGCGCGACGTCGCCGGTCCTCGTGATCGCGCCCGACACGTCCCACTCCCCCGACTGGTTCCGCTTCGGCGTCAGCCCCGCCCAGGCGCCGATGTCCCTCGCCCTTCGGAACCGGGCCGGGTCGTCGACCGCGGTGACGAAGGCCAGCGCCGTGACCGGGCCCACGCCGGGCATCGTCATCAGCTGCCGGCACGTGGCGTCCGACATGGCCAGGCGCCTGACCCTCTTCGTCATCATGGCCAGTTCGTTGCGCATCTGCCTGCGCAGCCGCAGGATCGGCGCGACCGAGTCCGACAGCATCGCGTTGTCCGAGCTCAGTTCCCGGACCCTTTCCTCCCATCGGCTCTTCGACACCCGGCCGAGCTTCAGGCCGAAGTTGCGGAGGATGCCGCGCACGGAGAGTTCAAGCCGTATGATGCCTTCCACAAGCGCGTTGCGCGAGCACAGAAGAGCCCGCTTTTCCTGGGACGCGACCGACTTGCAGTGGACCGGCTGGAACCAGCCCATCCGCAGCAGGTGCGCGATGCCCTCGGCATCCCGCCGGTCCGTCTTGACCGGAGCCGACTTCAGCGCGGACTTCACGCGCTTCGTTTCCATCAGAACCGTCTTGTAGCCGGCCTCGCTCAGTCCATTGTGAAGCCACTGCGACAGCGGGCCAGCCTCCAGGCCGACCGCGGTGATCCTGCCGGGCAGTCCGCCCAGGTGCTCGGCGAGAGATCCGGGATCGGAAGGCACCTTCGCCTCGTTGACGATCCTGCCATTGGCGTTGAGCGCGACAGCCGACGTGCTTGCCATGGACACGTCCAGTCCGACAAGGATCTCCATTGTCGTTGTCCTTTCCGTTGCAATTGGTTCAGGAAGCGCTCCCTCGGGAACGCATCCGCCACTCACAATAGCACATGTTGTGCGTGGCAGGGACAACGACACCAGACCGGCCACCTTCCCACTTTCCGATCCGAACCGGCGCTGGTGCGAATCGCCGCCCCATTACGGCATCTCAAGCCATGCCGAAGCACCAATAATCTAGACGGTGGAACACGAGAAATTCTTCTCCACAACGCACTGATCCCCGGGTTTTCGATGTTGCCGCCCACGCCAACATCCATGGAAAAGAAACGTTCATTCATGTCGTTCGGGGAAACGTGACCGCGGATGACTTCACCCATTGCCAACGCATTGGCATCGTTCTCAAGCGACGGCGCACCGAACCTGGCCAGATCCTCTGCAATCAAATCGAGAAAGGGCACGTCATGCCAGTCTAGAAAGAGGGCCCGCATGACATAACCGTCGCGCGTGACAATCCCGGGAATGGCCACTGATGCGTGGCGCTCCGTCAGCAATGCGCTTGACCAGCTTCACAATCAGATGTGCCAGCTTGTCTGGCGATCTGTCCGAAAGTTGCGTTGCAGCCGCTCTACCGCAATGACATCCCCGCAACGGTTCATGCGCAAGGCAAGGACGAACCCGAACCCGGCGTCGACACCGATCAGGTGAGTGAAGTCAAGACTGATCGAGACAAGCTCTCCCGGGCGTCCAACAAGCCTCCGAGCATCAGGACCGGGAAGGTCCGGGAATTGCAAGATACCGTCGGATAGACGACGCGCCGCAACGTTGCCCGCGTGATCCCGGTCGCTCGGCCAAGATCGGCCCGGCTACGCGGACCGGTCTTGGCGATCTGTTCCAGCATCGCCGTGTCGATCTCGGCCCGGTCGGATGCCATCCTGCACCCTGTTCAAGCGTGCGACCTGCTCCTATTGGCGCCAGTTCAGAGCATCGCCCCCATCATCATCCTGACGACTTCCTCGTCGTTCGTTTCCGTCGGGCGGCGTTCGCCCGCGACGACCCCGCGCGCCAGCACTATGATGCGGTCGCCGGCGGCAAAAATATCTGGCAGGTTATGCGAGATCAGGATGATCCCCACGCCTTGAGATTTCAGCCGCTCGATCAACGCCATGACTTCGCGTTGTTCTGGCACGCCAAGTGCTGCCGTCGGTTCGTCCATAATCACCAGCTTCGCCTTCCAGTGGATAGCCCTGGCGATTGCTATCGCCTGGCGCTGACCGCCGGAAAGATCCCGCACCGGCGAAGACGGGTCGGGTATGACGATGCCCAGACCTTTCAGCACGTCCTTCGCAGTCTCGCGCATCTCCCTTCGGGCGATGAACGGGATGCCCAGGATGCGTTTGGTGCTCTCGCGCCCGAGATAAAGGTTCAGGCCCGCATCGAGATTGTCTGCCAGCGCAAGATCCTGATAAATTGTCTCAATCCCCGCCGCGCGGATGGCGTTTGGCGTCTGCCCGGTTAGGCGTTTGCCCTGAAATGCAACTTCGCCGCCGGTTGGATCATAGACGCCCGAGATCATCTTGATAACGGTGGACTTGCCCGCCCCGTTGTCGCCTGCAAGAACCACGCATTCACCGGCATTGACGGTGAAGGAAACTTCCTTGACGGCCTCGTTGCCGCCAAAGCGCTTGTTCAGGTTCCTGGCTTCCAGGATCACGGTCATGACTGGGTTCCTGTCAGCTTGTCGCGCGACTGGTCGACAAGGACGGCCACGATGATGACAAGGCCCACGGCCACGAATTGCCAGTAGGGCGGCAGGCCCGAAAACACCAAACCGAATTGGATAACCGCGATGATGAAAGCTCCGATCACGGTCCCTGTCACGGTCCCTTGACCGCCGGTCAAAGACGCACCGCCAATGAAGACGGCTGCGACCGCATAAAGCAAAATGGGCTCGCCTGCGTTGGCCGCTCCCGCTGAAAAACGGCCGGTGTAGATCAGGCCTCCGATGCCTGCAGTGACTGCCGAGATCACGAAAAGCCAGATCAGGTGCTTTTTCACATTGACACCGGCGCGCTCGACCGAAGCCCGATTGGCACCCAGAGCATAGGTGTGAACGCCGAACTTGGTGTGGGCCAACAGATAGTGACACAGAATGGCAAGGACTCCCGCCACCACCACTGGAATTGGAAATCCAAGGAGATCTCCGTTTCCGAAGGTTCGGGCCTCTTCGCTGCGGATCGAAACCGTTGCTCCCCCGGCCACTATCAGCGCACCACCGCGTGCGATTCCATAGGTTCCGAGAGTTCCGATAAAGCTAGGGACATTGAGTATCGCGACAAGCCAACCATTGAGAAGTCCGACGATCACGGCAGCGAAGATGCCGACCAGCATTGCCAGCACCACCACAATCCAGCCGGTATCAGGCCCCATGGCACGGATCACAAGCGCCATGACCACAGCCGCCAGGCCGGTGGTAAAGCCAATGGAAAGATCGATATGCCCGGCCACGATGACCAGCGTCAATCCAAGCGCCAGCAAGAGAATCTGAGACGCCGCAATGGCGATGGACTGAATGTTGTACACCCGGAACAGGAAGGTTTGGCCGGTTTCAATCCGGGCGTAGATTTCAAAAAAAACAAGGATCGCGATCAGGAAGATCCACGACCAAGCGCTCAAAAGGGGCTTCAACTAAGAAGCCCCCGTGTTTTCTTGCATGCGGACGTCACTCACTCGGAGTAGATGTACTTGGTGATTTCCGGATCGTTGACGTTGTCGGCGTTGATCACCGTAAAGCCGGTTCCGATAGAGACAGGCACCGAGTTTCCGGTCAACACGGCATAGGCCGCCATAACGCCGAAGTAGCCGATCTCGGCCGGGTGCTGGGCGATTGCCGCATCGACAAGACCGGACGAGATGTTGTCCACGATGCTTTGCGGAGCGTCGAACGCGATGACGGTCACGTCATCGGCCTTTCCCGCGCCTGCCACGCCGTTGCCGGCACCAAGCGCCGAGAACAGGTTAGCGCCGAACACGCCAATCACGTCGGGATTTCGCGCCAAGACCGCGCTGAATTGCGAGGCGGCAAGCGAGGCGTCGTTTTCGTTGTACTGCGTATCCAGCACGGTCACGTTTGGAAAGTTCTCGGCCATTTCAGCCTTGAAACCTTCTTCGCGCTGATCAGTTGTCGAGATGCCGGGACGAACGTTCGAGACGTAGACCTTACCTTCACCACCGATGGCTTCAGCCATGAAGCGGGCCGCCATCCGGCCGCCGCCGACGTTGTCGGAAGCGATATATGACATCGGGAAGTCACCGTCGCCTGCGCCATCCTGATATTTGCCGTCATCAATAAACGTGTCGACTGTCAGCACGGTTATGCCGGCATCATTGGCGCGTCGCAGCGGTTCGATCATCTGCGTGGTGTCGGTGGGCGCGATCAGGATCGCGTCAGGGCCGCGCGCGATAACGGCGTCCAAAACAGGGGTCTGCAGCACTGGGTCGAACTCTTCCGCACCCTGGAAGTCAACCGTGATGCCAAGCGCATCGGCTGCTGCCTGCGCACCGCGGTTCATTGTGATATAAAATGCATCGGTCGTCAGACCAGGCACCAATGTGATGGTGATGTCGTCCTGGGCGGCGGCGGCGCCGCCGGTTCCCAATGCAGCGGCAAACGCCATGGCCTTAACAAGATTTCGCACAAGTATTTCCTCCCATGTGTCGGCCCATCGAGGACCGGATTTCCCTCAAGCGATCTTAGTCTCGCCTCGAAACCGGAATTGTATGCTAGTTTTGCAAATTGTCTAGAACGGAGTTCGCCGCGTGCGTGATTCTTGTATGGTTCACTTTTCGCATTCTTGATGTTCTTCTCGCGAACCACGCAGCAAGCGCGACTTGCGCGACCGGCCGGTTTTCGTTGGCGCATCGCGGGGACTTCCAGCCGCCGCTGCGGCTCAGGCGCGGCGCCGGCGCGGCCCATGCCCGGTCGAGGCGTCCGGACTTGAGAAGCGACCGGAAGGTCAGGACACCCTGGCCGCCGTCGCAGCCCCAGCGCTGCCCGGAGCGCTTCATCCGGGTCGTCACAAGAACCTAGTTGGCAGGTTCCACGGCACCCAGGCCAATGGCGTCGCCTGCGTCGGCGGAGTCCGCGCAGTTCATGCGTCGGCGGTTCTTGCGGAAGCAGGCCAACTCCTTCCGGATGCCGTCGGCTCCCTTCCCCTTCCGCAGCAGGTGGCGAAGGGCGTCAATCACCTTGCCGGCACCCTTGGGAGCGTGGCGCAGAAGTCCAGGAGGACCACATCGGGGCACAGCGTTTCCAGAAAACGGAAGCCGTCAGGGGCGCCGTCAGCGACGACCGCAAGCTTCAGGTCCGGATCGAGATCCAGCCAGTGGAGCGCCTTGGCCTTCAGCTGCGACTTCAATCTTGCCTTGCCGGCCTCCAGGAGACGCCCGAAGCACCGGCTCTCCAGCATGTCCCCCTCGGCATCGACCAGGGCCACGACGCCGCACGACGCCTCCCGCCAGCCCGCGTCCGTTGCCTTTCCGTCCGCCGTCCCGGCGTTCATGCGCAGGACTCCGTGCTTGACGTGGGGGCCCCCATTACGGAAGGCATCCTCGCTCTCACGGGCCGTCAGGCCGCTCGTCAGGTACATCGAGAGACCCGCCGCCGCCGGCGTCAGCCCGCCCGCCGTCAGGCCAAGGACCGCCTCGGCCGGAACCAGGGACGCGCCGGTGCCCGAAGGACGGTACCGCGACCGGAGGAAGTCGACCGGCCCGAACATCGTCATCGCGCGGCCCCGCGTGACCTCGGCCTTCCGGTACGTCCTGCCTTCGGCGTCCACTGCATCGCCGTGGTCGTCCAGCGCCGCGAACGCGTCGGCCAGGACCGAGCGGGCCATGCCGAAGACCATGTCGCGGACCGCGCCCTCGGCCTCCAGCGGGTCGTCCCGGTACAGGGCCGCGACGTTCTCCGCCAGGCCGATCTCGGCGGCCCTCTCGACCAGGGCGATGCCCGCCTTCGCCAGATGCCGTAATGGGGCGGCGAATCAGGCCGGTGCAGGTCGGGTTCGAAATGCCGCCGGTTTGGTGTCGTTGTCCCTGCCGCACACAACATGTGCTATTGTGGGCGGCGGAGGCGTTCCCGAGGGAACGCTTCCTGAACCAAGTGAAACGGAAAGGACAACGACAATGGAATTCTTTATCGGACTGGACGTGTCCATGGCAAGCACGTCGGTTTGCGCGCTCAACGCCAATGGCGAGATCGTCAGCGAGGCGAAGGTGCCTTCGGATCCGGAATCGCTCGTCGAGCACCTGCGCGGACAGCCCGGCAAGATCGCCGCGGTCGGCCTGGAGGCCGGCCCGCTGTCGCAGTGGCTTCACGGTGGATTGAGCGAAGCCGGCTTCGAGACGGTGCTTATGGAGACGAAACGCGTGAAGTCCGCGCTGAAGGCGGCTCCGGTCAAGACGGATCGGCGGGACGCCGAGGGCATCGCGCACCTGCTGCGGATGGGCTGGTTCCAGCCTGTCCACTGCAAGTCGGTCGCGTCCCAGGAGAAGCGGGCCCTGCTGGGATCGCGTAACGCTCTCGCTGGAGGGATCATCCGGCTCGAGCTGTCGGTGCGCAGCATTCTCCGCAACTTCGGCCTGAAACTCGGCCGGGTGTCGAAGGGCCGCTGGGAAGACCGGGTCCGGGAACTGGCCTCGGAAAACGCGATGCTGTCGGACGTGGTCGCGCCGATCCTGCGGCTGCGGGCGCAGATGCGCGACGAGTTGGCCATGATGACGAAGAGGATCCGAAGCCTGGCCATGTCGGACGCCACGTGCCGGCTGCTGATGACGATGCCTGGCGTCGGCCCGGTCACGGCGCTGACGTTCGTCACCGCTGTCGACGACCCGGTCCGGTTCCGAAGGGCGAGGGACATCGGCGCCTGGGCGGGGCTGACGCCGAAGCGGAGCCAGTCGGGGGAACGGGACGTGTCGGGCGGGATCACGAGGGCAGGCGACGTCGCGCTGCGCACCGCGCTCTTCCAGGCCGCCACGGTGATGCTGAACGGCTCGACGAAGATGAACTGGCTGAAGTCCTGGGCTCTGCGCGCGGCGGCGAGGCGTGGCAGGAAGCGCGCCACGACCGCGCTGGCCCGGCGCATGGGCGTGGTGCTTCTCCGCATGTGGATGGACGGGACGGAGTTCCGGTTCAGCCGGGATCAGGCGATGCGGCCGGATCCGGCATGAGCGTGGCAGCAACGGATCTGCCCGTGTCGAAGAGGGAAGGAACGGGCCCTGCCTCTTGAGAGGCATCCCGTCCACGGACGTCCCCTTGCCGGGACGCGGTCTCCGATGATGTCGTGGACGGCCTCGTTGCCGAACCGCACCATCGTGTTCGAGCACGCTCGTCAGATAGACGCTCGGGGACCAGATTGGACCAGGCATCATGTAGGCGGTCGAAGAGCCGACCACGGACGGAAGGAAGATGCCCGGCGGTGGACGTGAAGTGGACCTTCTCGAAAACGAAGAGGTGAGGTCTTGAGCGAAACCTGAACTGCATCGGCCTCGCGGAGGGGT
>JAJDVJ010000174.1 GCA_022826205.1 Silicimonas sp.
TGAATGAGCGAGGACGGATTCGCCGAAACCCTGACGGTCCTTGATCGGCTGATTTCGTTCGACACCGTCAGCGCAAACTCGAACACTGAGCTGGTCGAGTATGTCGATACCTATTTGCGGGACCGTGGCTTCACCGTGCACCTGATGCCGGACCGGACGTGGCAAAAGGCAGGGCTTTACGCGCGCCTTGGACCTGAAGGTGACGGCATTTTGCTGTCCGCTCATGCCGATGTCGTGCCCGTGCTCGGTCAACGCTGGTCGCGCGATCCCTTTCGCCTGACCCGCGTCGACAACCGGTTGTACGGCCGCGGAACGACGGACATGAAGGGCTTTCTGGCCGCCATGCTGGCCTTGGCGGACCGCGCAAGCAAGGCCGACCTGAAGGAGCCTCTCAAGCTGTCCGTCTCTTACGACGAGGAAGTCGGCTGCCTTGGGATTGCCCGCATGATTGACGCACTGCCGGACGTCCTGGGCACACCACGCGCGGCCATTGTGGGCGAACCCACCGAAATGGCGGTGGCCATTGGACACAAGGGCAAGTTCGGGTTCAGGGCCATCGCCCATGGCGAGGCAGGGCACTCGTCCCTCGCGCCGAAGCTCGAAAACGCCCTCTATGTCGCTGCCGATTTCATGGGCCGGCTGCGCGAGCTTCAGGACTGGTACGCCGAAAACGGTGCTCGCGATTCCGGCTACGACACTCCCCATTCCACCATTCATGTTGGCAAGATGGCGGGCGGCACGTCGCTGAACATCGTTCCGCACAGGGCGGAGATGCAGTTCGAGATCCGGTATCTTGCCAGCGACGACCCGGACGCAATTCTCAGCAGAATCTACGAATTGGCCGGCGAGAAGATCGATCTCGAACAGACCATCGCCTATCCGGGACTGCAAACGTCCCCAACCGCAGAGGTCACTCAACTGGCCTGCTCCCTGGCCGCCTCGAGCATCACGACCAAGGTCGCCTTTGGCACCGAAGCAGGGTTCTTCGACGGCTTGGGCATCCCAACCGTGGTTTGCGGTCCAGGCTCGATGGAAGGGCAGGGGCACAAGCCCGACGAGTACGTGACCGTCGATCAAATGGCTGCCTGCCATTCGATGATGGAACGGATTCTAACGACATTGACAGGAAAGTGACGGCTCGATCGACTGACCCTTTCGGGGGACTGCAAAGGTGAATTGAACGTTGCTAGGGTTTGCTTGAATCGGCAGACTTCGAGTGTTGCTAAGCAAAGGGACGAGGAATGCCGGACACACGGAACGCAATCGATGTGCGCAATGCCGTGAAGCGCTATGGAAGTTTCACTGCGCTTCAGTCCATCACGCTCTCGATTCGGGACAACGAGTTCTTTACGCTGCTTGGCCCGTCGGGTTGCGGCAAAACCACATTGCTAAGGATGATCGCAGGGTTTGAAGACGTGACGGAGGGAGAGATCTTCCTGTTCGGCGAAGAAATTGAGAACCTCCCGCCGCATCAGAGGCCCGTGAACACCGTGTTCCAGAATTATGCGCTGTTCCCGCATATGACGGTTGAGGAAAATGTCATGTTCGGGCTGGAAATGAGGGGCAGTTCGAGAGAAGCCGCCCGCCAAACGGCGGGCAAAATGCTGGAGCTGGTTCAATTGGCTCAATTTTCGGCACGAAAGCCGTCCCAGCTCTCTGGCGGCCAGCAACAGCGTGTGGCCCTGGCTCGCGCCTTGGCACCGCAACCGAAAGTCCTGTTGCTGGACGAGCCACTTTCTGCGTTGGACCTGAAGCTGCGGCAGGCCATGCGGTCCGAATTGAAGTCGATCCAGCGAGAAACCGGGATCACCTTCACTTTCGTGACCCATGACCAGGAAGAAGCCCTGACAATGTCCGACCGCATCGCGGTCATGTCGGCGGGGCGACTTCAACAACTGGGCGAGGCCCGTGACATCTACGAACGACCTGTGAACCGCTTTGTTGCCGACTTCATTGGCGAGACCAATCTCCTTGATGCCCGCCTAGAAGCGGTTGACGCCTCGGTCGCGACGTGCCGCCTCGCCAATGGCTTGACGCTGGAATGCGACGCCATCGGCAGCGCCCGGTCCGGGGCAGATGTCCACATTTCCATCCGGCCCGAGCGAATGACGCTCACTGCGGTCAACGACGATCCGTGGCAGGGAACCGTCAAGGAGAACATCTTTGTCGGCACGGATGTGCAGACCATTGTCCAGCTTCAAGGCGACATCGCGTTGACCGTGCGGACCCAGAATTCCGCCGCAGGCGTCGCCACGATCTTCGACCCCGGCACGGAAGTCGCGATCACGGTGGAAGCCGGTGCCGCCAGGATGCTGGAAGACTGATGGCGGGCGCTGCTGCAACCGGCGGTTCGGCCCGCAGCGAAACTTACGCCAGCGCGCGCAACTGGCTGTTGCTGCCGTCCTGGGCGGTTCTCGGCATCTTCGTCCTGGCGCCTGTCGCGATGATGCTGGTCTATTCCTTCCTGACAAAGGAATTCCGCGGTGGCGTCATATGGGAATTCACGCTTTCGGCTTATGACCAGTTTTTCTTCGATCGCGGGCTCTTTGGCGACGAACCGGCAAAGATCGAATGGACTTACATCCTGATCTTCTGGCGCTCGATCTGGCAAGCGGGCCTTGCCACTTTGCTGGCCCTGTTGATCGGTTTCCCGACGGCCTATTTCATTGCCACTCGGCCCGCCCAGACACGCACCGTTTGGGTGTTCCTGATCACGATCCCCTATTGGGTGAACCTGTTGATTCGCACGGTCTCGATGAAGTTCCTTCTTCGCGATCAGGGTCCGCTGAACGACTTTCTGCTCGCGACCGGTCTCATCGACGACCCGATCCGCATCATCAACACCAACGCTGCAGTCCAGATCGGCCTCTTCTACAGTTATCTGCCCTTCATGGTCTTGCCGATCTATGCCAGCGTCGAGCGATACAACTTCGCTCTGAGCGAAGCCGCCGCCGACCTTTACGCAAACAAGTGGACGACATTGCGAAGGATCGTGATCCCCAGCGTGCGCCCGGGCATCATCGCCGGCTGCATTCTGGTCTTCGTGCCCTCGCTTGGCGCATTCCTGGCTCCCGATTTGCTGGGTGGGGCAAAGAACTTCATGATCGGCTCGCTGATCGAGGAACAATTCAAGGGCAATGCAGGCAACTGGCCATTCGGGGCCGCCGCTTCGATGATCCTTCTGACGCTGGTCCTTGTCATCCTCATGTTCCTTGCCCGCCAGCAGGCAAGGGCCGACCGAGAGGCAACGTCATGAGTTCTCGCGGCGACGTTCGAACCTATTCCGGGTTCAGAGCCATAACGATGCTGTGCCTATTTGTGCTCTATTCCCCGTTGATCATCGTGACGATCTACTCGTTCAACGCATCGCGCTCGATTACCGTTTGGGAAGGACTGTCGTTGCAATGGTACGCGGATGTCTTTTGGGGCCCCGAGTCGGGCAAATTCAAGCAGGCAGCCATCAATTCCTTCACGATCGCCCTGATCGCCGCCACGATGTCGACGGCCATTGCCACATCTGCGGCAACTGCAATCGTGCGCGGCGGCCGGTTTCGGCTGCGCACGGCGTCGCTCGGATTGATTTCGCTGCCACTGATGGTGCCGGAGATCGTGACGGCGGTTGCCACGTTGATCTTCTTCAACTCCATCGGGTTCACGCGTGGATATCTGACCATCCTGGCGGCCCACATCGCCTTCTGCATCCCCTTCGCCTACCTTCCGATCCAGGCTCGGATGCAGGGGATCGAGGATACCTATGAACAAGCTGCGCAGGATCTTTATGCGACCAAGGCCCAGGCCTTCCGGCGCGTCCTGTTGCCGATGATGATGCCCGGCATCATCGCCGGCTTTCTGCTGGCTTTCATCGTTAGCCTCGACGATTTCATCATCACCAATTTCGTCAAGGGTGCAGGTGTCGAGACGCTGCCCACGGCGATTTTTGGGTCGGTGAAACAAGGGATCAAGCCGAACATCATGGCGATCTCGACAATGCTGCTTGTTGTGTCCATTGCAATGGTCACCATCAGCTACATCGTAGGCAAGAAAGATAACTCAACATAAGGAGAACGACATGCATATCTTCGCGAAGACAGCCGCAACGGCAGTTGCGCTCACACTTGGGGCCACGTCGGTCAGTGCCGAGGGCAAGATCGTCATCTACCACTGGTTCGAATACATTCCGCAAGAGCTTCTGGACAAGTTCACGTCCGAGACGGGCATCGAGGTGACCATGGACACCTACGATTCCAACGAAGCGATGCTGGCCTCCTTGAAAGCGGGCGGCATGGGAACTTACGACGTCGCGGTTCCCGGCGACTACATGGTGTCGATCATGATTGGCGAAGGGATGCTGGACGAGATCGGCGACGGCGAATTGAAGAACAAGGGCAACATTGCGCCGGAATGGGCCGACCCCAGCTTTGATCCAGGCTGGATGCATTCAATTCCGTATCAGTGGGGCTCGACGAGCTTCATGGTGGATACGGCGGTTTTTGACGGGAACATCGACACCACAGACATCTTGTTCAATCCGCCAGCAGAGCTTTCGGGCAAGATCAACATGCTGGACAGCCAGGGCGAGGTACTGGCCATGGCGGCACTGCATCTGGGCATCCCGCAGTGCAGTTCGGACCGCGAGCAGTTGAAGGCATTGAACGACATGCTGCAGAACGCAAAGGCCCATTGGGCATCGTTCAATTCGGACACCGCGAAAGAGGTTCTTGTTTCGGGCGATGCAGCGGTTGGCCAGATCTACGATGGCTTCGGTGCCAAGGCCCGGGCAGAGAGAGGAAGTCTGAAATACGCCTTCCCGACCCAAGGCTATGTGGCTTGGATGGACAATGTCGTCCTCTTGAAAGACGCACCAAATCGGGACAGCGCGATAGCCTTCATGGACTTCCTCCTGATGCCCGAGAACATCGCGGCAGTATCGAACTATGCGCGCTATGGGTCCGGACTTTCGGGCGTTGGCGAATACCTCGACCCCGAACTCGCGAGCCTGCCGGAATCCAACCCTCCTGCCACTGCAGGGCCGGCCGTGTTCATTGAGGTCTGTGACGAAGCCACACAGGCCGTCTATGACCAGATCTGGACGAACGTGAAAAAGTGAACCAAACGGGGCCGCGTTCACCGCGCGGCCCCGATCACAGGAAGATCTGTTGCAATCGGTCGAGCACGGGATCAAACGAATTGACGTTGCCGCCTGAACGTGGCCGACTGCAGTGTTCGGAGATTACCCGACCACGCTGAACTTCTGGGAAGGCGAACTTGGTGGCGGTCCCGTCCCGTACAGGCGTCGCACTTGGTCCTACCCGATGGCTTCGAGTCGCCGTTCCTGTCGCGAAACCAATCGGTCAACTTCCGCCATTGCTTCCGCGGAAAGTCCCCGGCCAGGGGGGCGGATCATCGGCGCCGCAATAACGCCCCGCTTGGCGAGAACATGTTTCCGTACCGCAAGCCCGACCCCGGGTTGCTGTTCATACCGAACCAACGGCAAATAAGCGTCAAAGATGTCCTGGGCCCGGGCCAAGTCGCCTTGCGCCACAAGTGTAGTCACGGTCACCATCATCTCGGGATAGCCAAAGCCGGTCATTGCGCCATCGGCGCCGCGCGCCAGTTCCTCGGGCAGAAAGACTCCGCCATTGCCGCACAAAATGGAAATCCGGCGCTGTCCGCGGCTTTCCGCCTTACGGATTGCGGTGATTTTCGCCAGGCCCGGCCAGTCTTCGTGCTTCAGCATCACCATTTCGGGGATATCCGCGACGATTTGGCCGATGACCTCTGGCGCGACATGGACGTTTGTGGCCAACGGGAAGTCCTGCAATACGATCGGTACGCCGTCGCCCAGGGCCCGTGCGACGTCGTGATAGTACCCGACAATCTGGCTGTCGGTCTTGAGCGTGCCGGGCGGCGCAACCATTATCCCTGCGGCACCCAGATCCATCGAAGCCTTTCCAAGCTCGCCGATGGCTGCCAGTCCCGGCGCCGAGCACCCCACGATCACGGGCCTGTTTCCGGCACGGGCAATCGCGCGTGCCGAAACCTCATGGGATTCAGCCATCGCGAGTTTCGGCGCTTCGCCCATCATCCCCAGAATGGTGATCCCGTCCGCGCCCTTGTCGAAATAGAAATCGATGGCGCGGTCGAGACTTTCGAAGTCAATCGCACCGTTATCGGCAAAGGGCGTCGCCGAAATGACAAAGACTCCCTTGGCGTCGGATTCAAGCAGTGGCATTGCGGTTCCTCTCCAAGTCGCACTTACCTTCGGAACAATTCGGTGGGCAGGTCGCTGAACAACTCAACCGGGCCGTTTTCGCGGATCGCGAATGTCTGGCCGATTCCCGCCATGACGCCTGTTCGCGTGTCCGGAATCATGATGTGCACGAAGAACACCATGCCAGGTTCCATGACCAACGGATTTCCGCTGTAGATCATCGGTGGCACGTCCATCCAGGTGGGTCTGAACGTGCATCCCAGCGCGTAGCCGCACGCCGCAAATCGTTCCGTGGCGAAACCGGCCGCGTCCAGCACCTTGCGGTGAATGTCGTCCAGAGTGCCAAGCGCCGCACCGGGGCGGGCCGAGTCCCTGATCTGATCGAGCGCATCCGCCGCCACGGCCATCATCCCGGCCTGCCGCGGATCGGGCCTTCCCACGGCCACGGTGGATTCGACGCAGGCGTGATAACGGCAATAGGACCCGGCCAGTTCGATCATTACCTGATCGTCTTCTTCAATCCGGCGCGGTCCACCGATGCCGCGCCCAAAGAGCGCACGCGGTCCGGTGTTGACCAGCGGGCCTCCCGAGGGAACGTCGCCTCCTCGCAGCATCGCGGCGAGCGCCGCCGCGCTCAGCTCGCTTTCGGTTGCGCCCGGGGCGGCTGCCTCGACCGCTGCGAGAACCGCCGCGTCGGCCAACCGTCCGGCCTCGCGCATCATGGCAAGCTCGGCCTCGGACTTTACCAGCCGCTGGCGGCGCACGACGTCTGACGCATCTTCCAGTTTGCAGAATCCGCCCAGTGCGGCATCGATCAGCCTGCCATTGGCGGCCGTCAGCCCGTAGGTGGCAAACTCGACGCCGACACGTGCGCCACGCAGGCCAAGCTCCTGCAGGATTGCCTGCAAATCCTCCGCCGGGTTGGCCTCCTCGGCGTTGAGCCAGATGCGGATGTCATCGTAGAGCGAGGCAGTTTCGGCCTGGCGCAGATCCGGACGCCGGGTCAGCAGGACGGTGGACCGGTCGTCGGCCGTGATTACGCCGGCCTGGAAGAAGACGTAACCAGAGGAGTCGTAGCCGGTGAGGTAGTAATGGCTCTCCTGAGCGAAGACGAGCAGTGCATCAAGCCCCCTGCGGTTCAGTTCCGCACGCGTGGCCGCCAGGCGGGCGGCATGCTCTTGCGGAGGAAAGCGCAGCGACACGGCGCGACCGCCTGCGGTCGTTGCCGCGATTTCCTTAAATGCCTCACTGGTCATTGCAGTTCGCAGATGTCGCACATGGTGATCAGGTAGATGCGCACCATGTCGAGGTAGTCGGGAATGTCGACCCGTTCGTCCGGCATGGTGTTGTACCTGCCGCCTGGTCCGCAGACGACGCCTTCCATGCCTCCATGCGCAAAGAGGTGACCGGCATCTGTCCCGTAGTATCCCGGTGGCGTGATCGCCCCCGTGGGCTGCGGTTCACCTCGGATCGCCTCGTAGGCACCGTTCAGGGCCGTTACGATCCGTGCGTCCTTTGGCACTTCGAATGCCGGCATGTGGGAATTGCCGCTGGGAGATTCGATCCGGATCTCCGCTTTCAGTCCCGGCCAGTCTCTTTCCAGCGAGTCCAGAACCGTGCGGAAGTCCTTCAGTGCGTTCTCCTGCGTCTGCCCGGGCCCGATCCGCCCCGATCCGGTCATTCGCACGAAATCCGCCACCTGCGGTGGCCGCCATTCTTCGAAGCCCTGGCCAAGTGCGCCACGAATGGTTCCCACATGCACCCGGTTTATGCCGCGGTGTTCGTCGCTCGGCGCGTCGGAAAAGGTCAGATCGGTCAATCGCGGAATCAGATCACAAGCGGCACGGATCGCGTCGACCGCCTCTTCCCGCTTGGACATGTGGCGGGTGATGCCGGTCAGTTCGATCGTGAACATGAACGCTTCAGCGTGCATGGTCAGCGCCTGCAGGTCCGTGGGCTCGGAATTGATGAAGTAGTCCGCGCGTGTTCCCGCCTTCACGGCCGCGTAGGTGCCGACGCCGCCCTGCAATTCGCCAACGACATAGGTGAGGATGACATCGCCTTTCAGCCGTCTGCCACCCTCGATCAGCGTACGGACGGCGCAGAGCGATGCGGCATCGCCCGCCTTCATGTTCGACACGCCGATCCCGTAGATGAACTTGTCGTCGACGAGCCCGCCCCAGGGATCGACTGTCCAGCCCTCGCTTACGGGGTTGGTATCGAGATGGCCATTGAACAAGAGGCTCTTGCCGCCCCCCGTGCCGCGCCACACGCCGATGGCGTTGACACGGTCGCCCTCGACGGGCTGCAAATGTGCCTCGAGCCCCATCTCGGACATGATCGTGACCATGCGATTGGCCAGCGTGCGTTCGCCTTCGGTGTCGGAGTGGCTCTTGTAACGGACCATTTCAGAGAGCGTATCGAGACAGGCCTGCTCATCAATGGCGCGGGCAAGCGAAAGGGCGTCCGTCATCTTGCGATCTCCGTGTCAGGCGGCTTGACTGGCGGGTGGCGGAACTGCCTTCAGCAAGGCACGGGTATAGGGGTTCCGGTCCGGCCTTTCGGCATCGTCTCGGTGGAATGTATCCATCAGCCTGCCGTGCTGCATGACGCAAATCCGGTGTGCAAGCTGACGGACGAGGTTCAGGTCATGGGTGATGAACAGGCACGCGGTGCCGGTTTGGCGCTGCAGGTTCATCAGGAGTTCGGCGACCGAGGCCTGGACCGACACATCCAGGGAGGCGGTTATCTCGTCGCAAATCACGAGTTCGGGCTCGGCGGCGAATGCTCGGGCGATCGCGACGCGCTGTTTTTCTCCGCCCGACAGCTGGTGCGGCAGCCGGTCGGCGAACTCTCTTGGCAGCCGTACCTGTTCCAGCAGGTTTGCAATGCGCTCCGCACGTTCTTTCGGCGGCACGATGTCGTAGAGTTTCAGGGGTCGCGAGAGGATTTCCCGCACGCGCTGACGCGGATTGAGCGACGCATCGGGGTGCTGAAAGACGATCTGCACGGCGCGGCGGTAGGTGCGGTCAATCTCGGACAGCCTTGCAAAGTTTCGGTCACCGAAGCGGACGGAACCGTCGAAATCCTGCAAGCCTGACAAGACCTTGCCCATGGTGGACTTTCCCGAGCCGGATTCTCCGACCAATCCGACAAGTTCCCCCTTCCGGACCTCGATGCTGACGTCCTGTGCGCCAAGATGGGTCGGCTTAGGGGCCAAGAGCTGCCCGACAAGCGACTGGCGCCCGTATTCGACGGTAACGCCTTTTGCAGACATCAGTGCTGGCGCCTCGGGCGGAGGCTCCGTGACGCCCAGCCACTGCTTCGGATTGGGGACAGCGCCAAGCAGCGCTTTCGTGTAGTCGTCACGGGGCGTTTGGAAAACCTCGGCGCAGGTCCCGCTTTCGACGATCTCGCCCGAACTGATGACCGATACGACGTCGGCCACTCGAGACACGAGGCCCAGGTCATGCGAGATGTAGAGCGCCGAAATCGACGTCTCGTCCTGCAATTGATTGAACAGCTCCAGAATCTGCTGCGCCGTGATGGTGTCGAGAGCCGTGGTCGGCTCATCAAAGACGATCAGTTCGGGGTTGCAGGCAAAGGCGGTGGCGATGACCACCCTTTGCTTTTCGCCGCCCGACGCCTCGTGCGGATAACGGCGCAGCATGTCCTTTGGTTTCGCAATGCCGGTCCGGGCCAGCGCGGCTTCGCTCTCCTCCAGGGCTTCCTGCGACGTCAGGCCCCGATGGCGGATCAGGACTTCCGAGAGCTGCTCGCCCAGGCGCATCGCGGGGTTGAGCGAGGTGGAGGGGTCCTGAAAGACCATGCTGATCCGCCGCCCCCTGATTTCCAGGATTTGCGAAAGAGTCCGGTCGCGAAGGCTCTCCCCAGACAGAAGCAGTCTCCCGTCATTCTCGATTGCGTTTTCCGGAAGATATCGGAGGATCGCCCAAGCCAGAGAGGACTTTCCGGATCCCGACTCTCCCACCAATCCGTGCGTCTGGCCGTGCGCCACGCGAAGGTCGATGTTCTTCAGGGCGTGGATCGGGCCGGACGGCGTCGCGTAGCGGAGCGAATACCCGGCAACTTCCAGGACGGGCGTGTCCACGCCGTCACCGTGTGTGTTCGCGCCCGCCATCTCAGCGGCTCCGCCGTGGGTCGAGGCTGTCGCGCAGTGCATCGCCGAAGAGGTTGAATCCCATGGCCGCCATGGCAATTGCGACGCCGGGCACCGCCACGGTCCATGCATTCCTGAACATGAATTGCCGTGCTTCGGCGACCATCAGGCCCCATTCGGTCGAGGGCGGTTGAGCTCCCAGCCCGAGAAAGCCCAACGTGGCGCCAATCATGATCGCGAATGCCACGCGGATGGTGGCCTCGACGATGATCGGCCCGACCGCGTTGGGCAGGACCTCGCGCAGGACGATGTAGTGCGAGCGTTCTCCGCGCGCGACGGCGGCGAGCACGTATTCCCGGGTCCGGATCGACAGCACCGAACTGCGCGCGATCCGCGCCATTCCAGGGGTAAAGGCAATGGCGACCGCCAGCATCGCCTGTCCCATGCCGCCGCCGAGAAAGGTGACGATGAGCAGCGTGAAGAGCAGTTCGGGCACCGCCAGCAACCCATCGAGGATGCGCATGATGACGCTGTCGATCCAGCCGCCCGCGGTACCTGCGATCACACCGATGATGCTGCCCGCGCCCACCCCCAAAAGCGTCGCGCCAAGGCCAAAAAAGACTGTCGATGGCGCGCCGTTCAACAGCCGAGACAGCAAGTCGCGACCGAACTGATCGGTGCCCAGCCAATGCGTTGCCGACGGTCCCTGCAGACGGGCAGCGGGGTGGAAGGTCTGCGGATCGTAAGGCGCCACAAACGGCCCGAATATTGCGGCCCCCATGACCAGGAGCAACAGGCCAAGCCCGGTCATGCCGGCCGCCGCCCGGAACGCTTTAGGCATAGCGCACCCTCGGGTCTAGGATGGCGATCACGATGTCGGACAGTAGGTTCGACAGCGCATAGACCGTCGCGAGAACCAGGGTGATGGCCTGGATCACCGGAAGATCTCGGTTCTCCAGCGCGTAGATCAAGAGGCGCCCGAGCCCGGGCCAGGCAAAAATCTCTTCAACCACGATGATACCGCCCAGAAGATACCCGATATCGAGCGAGATCACCGCCACGGCCGGGGCCAGTGAGTTTGGCAGCGCATGGCGGCGGATCACGCGGCGTTCGCGCAACCCTTTCAGCCGCGCCGCGCGGATGTAGTCGCTCGACAGGACTTCGGACATTTCTGACCGTACCTGGCGCGAGATATGCGCAGTCAGTATCAGGCCGAGCGTGGCTGCGGGCAGGACCACGTGCGACGAAAAGCCGCCCACGCTCTCGCCCAAGGAGACAAATCCGCCTGCCGGGAAAAGCCCCAGTGCGGGTCCTGCAAGGAAGATCAGAAGCAAAGTTGCGGTCACGAATTCCGGCATTGATGCGCCGATATAGGAAAACATGCCGATGACGAGATCGGCCACGGTCCCGCGCTTGATCGCTGCCAGAACGCCCAGCGGAATGGCGATGACCGTGACGGAAACCAGTGCCGTTACGGCCAGCGAGGCGGAATTCCAGAACGCATCGCCAACCACGTCGGCCACCGGCAACGACAAGCGCAGCGATTGGCCCAAATCGCCCTGCAAGATACCGCCGATCCAGTCGAGATATTGAATGTACCAAGGCCGGTTGAGGCCGAGTCTGCTCTCCAGTGCAGCCACGGCCTCATCCGTTCCGTACTCGCCCAGGATCATCACGGCGGCGTTTCCCGGCAGAATCATCGTGATCGCGAAAACCGCGAAGGTCACGACAAAAAGGACCAGGATTACCGCCAGAAGACGCCGGACAAGGTAACCTAGTGTCACGTGGTCACTCGTCGAGCCAGACGTTTTCCAGGTAGAAATACCGGTTGATCGGGTTCAACGTGTAGCCTTGCACATTCTCCCTGCTGGCCGTCAGGACGTCCTCGTAGAACGCGATGATGTAGGGCAGTTCTGCGAGCATCAGTTCCTGGGCCTTGGTGTAGGCATCGGCCCGTTCTGATTCGATCGTTGTTGAACGACCCGCCTGCACCAGGGCGTCGAATTCTGCGTTCGCCCAGCCAGTGTCCTCGTAAGAGGCATTTGACGTCAGGAGCAGATTGAAGGTCGCGTCTTCGGTCGGCTGCATTCCCCAGTAGGCCATGTAGAAGCCGCCCTTGCGCCAGACGTTGGCGAGGTATGTGTCGTGCGGCATGGTCTCGACATTGATGTCGAAGCCGGCAGGCAATGCCATCTGCTTGATCGCGATTGCCACCTGCGCCCGGATCGCCGGACGGTTCGAGGCGACGAGATCGAGCTTGAGGCCATCGGGATAGCCGGCCTCGGCGAGAAGCGCCTTCGCCCTTTCCGGATCATAGTTCTTCTCTGGCGTGTCGATGCGGAACCTGAACTCGGGTGACAGGATATTGTCATGCGCAGGCCGACCGAGGCCCTCGAGCACGAGGTCGACGAGAAGCTGGCGGTCAATTGCGTAGGCCAGCGCCTCGCGCACGCGCAGATCGTTGAAAGGCTCCTGGTCGAAGCGCATGACCACGTTCACGTAACGACCCGAGGGCACCCGCAGCGCATTGACCCCAGGCGCGCTGGAAATGCGCTCGTAATCGGCTTGCTGGACCAGCAGCATCACGTCGATGTCGCCAGACAGGAAGTTCGTTGTCTCAGCCGCCAGATCAGGAAACAGGTGCATTTCGACGGCGTCGAGGTAGGGCTTTCCCTCGATGAAGTAGTCATCGTTTCGCACCAGCCGGGTTATCCGTGCGCTGTCATAGCTTTCCATCTTGAACGGGCCAGTGCCGTTCACGACGGTTTCGAGCATCGCATGATCGCCGGCCAGCGCCTCTTCGGACATGATCCGCGCGTTGGCGTGTGCGGTTGATGTCGGGAAGTCGGCAAAGGGCGTCTTGAGGCTGAATTTCACGGTCAGGTCGTCAACCGCTTCGACGCTGTCGATCATGTTCAGTACCGATGCAGCCGAGGCCGGGACGTCGGGATTCAGAATCGCTTCATAGGTGGCGACCACGTCCGAGGCCGTCGCTGGCGTCCCATCGTGAAAAGTCACCCCCTCGCGAAGGTGGAACGTGAACTCTGTGGCATCGGCACTGCCCTCCCAGCTCTCGGCCAGGTCGGGCATCGGCTGGCTGTCGGGGCCGATCCGTGTCAGGCCGGAATAGGCCATGTCGATCACCGGGTATTCCGCCGGTCCCGACAGTGACAGCACGTTCAGCGTTGCGATCCGGGTGGAATGGCTGATCTTGAGCGTTCCGCCCATTTTCGGATCGCCTTGAGCGGCGCCCAGAGTTGGCACAGCGAGCGTCAGCGCCATGGCCAGAAGCGCGCTGCGACGTGGAATATCGTAGAATGACATTTTCGGTTCTCCTTGTTGTTGTCCGGCACTATACCGGACGGTTCGCTTTTCGTCTTGTCAGTGTACTACTGTCAGGTCGTCGGGCAGTCCGGTCAGCACTTCCGGCTCCCCGTCCGTCACCAGAAGGGTATGGCCGACGCCCATCCCGTAGCCCGTGTCGCTGTCCCCGATCATGACATGGTAGAACAGCGTCATTCCGGGTTCGCAAACAGTTGCATTCCCCGAATAGATCATGGGCGGCACGTCCATGCTCGTTGGAGAGAACGTGCAACCCACCGAATAGCCCGTCGCCCCGTAGCGGTGCCTTTTGTAGCCGCCTGCGTCGAGCCCTCGGGCATGAACGTCGAAAATCTCGCCCAAGGTCGTTCCAGGGCGCGCGATTTCAGTCATCCGATGCAGCGTCTCACGGGCGACATCGTACATATTGCGATGCGCTTCCGGCACATCGCCGAACAGGATGGTCCATTCCGTCTTGACGTTGTACCGGCGATAGGCGACCGGGTATTCCACGAGGATCTGATCTTGCGCCTCGATCCGGCGAGGCTCTGACACGCCGCGCCCGTACACGGCACGCGGCCCCGAATTGAACAGCGGCGGATTCGGCGGCATGTCTGCACCGTCCTGCAGGATCGAGGTCAGGTAGGCTGCCTTGATTTCACTGTCCAGAATGCCGGGGCGCGAGGCCGCGATGACGGCCTCCAGCGACCGGTCGAGGATTTCCGCCGCCTTGCGGGTATAGGCGATTTCTGCCGGCGACTTGATCAGCCGAAGTCGCCGGATCAGGTGGTCGTCATCGACCAGCGTGCACCAGCCATCCAGGGCATGCTGCACCCGCCAGAGGTTCCAGCCGGTCAGCCCGTGGGTGTTCAGCTCGATCCCGATGCGCCCGCCGTCCAAGTGGAGCTCCTCCAGGATGGACTTCAGGTCCATTGCCGGATTGGCGTCGTCAGCATCCCACCAGATTCGGATATCCTCGATGGTGCTGGTTTGGCGTGCCTGAACCAGATCCGGGCGGCGGGTCAACAGGACGATCGGGCGGTCATCCGCAGTTATCACGGCGCATTGAAAAAAGACGTAGCCCCCGGTGTCGTAGCCGGTCAGCCAGAAATGGCTTTCCTGGGCGAAGACAAGCATGGCGTCCAAGCCGCGGTTCCCAAGCTCGGATCTCAGGCGCGCCTGCCTCGAAAGATGCTCCTCTCGCGGGAACGGAGTGGCTGCGCACGGTTCACTCGACATGTCTTGCGTCTGTTCCCCCCTGATCGCCGCCAATGCCTTCCAAAAAAGACTATGAGATGGTATACCATCCGTCAACCATGTGAATACCAATGCGCATGAAGGGCGCGGAAAACCTGTTCTGACCTTGCGCCATGTCCCGACGGGTTCCCGTGGTGCACGAGGAAAGGACTCTCTTGGAACGGATCCGTCCTGCCACAAAAGGGGCTTGAGAATTGAGCTTTCCACCAGATAAGGCATCTTGGGATTGGACAGGCAGAGGGTTCACGGACTTGAACGTGCAAGACGAGAGGCTTGCGCCGAGAGCGTATCAGCAGATCCTTGACCTGATCTTGTCTGGCAAAACGCGGCCCGGCGAGCAATTGAACGAACGCCAGTTGGCAGACATGCTTGGAATGTCCCGCACTCCAGTGCGGGACGCTCTGCTGATGCTGGAGGCCGAGGGGCTGATAGTCCGTCAAGGGCGGATGGGCGTCCAGATCAAGCAGATGCACATCGACGAGTTTCTTGACGCGCTGCAGGTCCGTGCCCTGCTGGAGCCGGCGGTCTCGCGCATGGCGGCGGGCAAGGTCGACCACGCGGCGCTTGATGAGCTGGAGCGTTCGCTGCACAGCGCAATCGACATGGCGGATGCAACCGGGAGCGGAATGGACCGGTCCCAGACTCGCTGGATCGACGACACTCTGCACAGCCTGATCTCGGATTCTGCTGGCAACGCGCAACTGTCCGCCATCGTGCGCAACCTGCGCCGAAAGACACAGATCTTCGACTTGAAGAACCTCCCCGAGCGTGCGGTCGCGACCTGCCGGGAACATCTGGACATCATCGCCGCACTTCGCCTTGGCGATGGCGAGAAGACTGCCGAGGCAATGGCACTGCACCTCGAACAGGTTCGAGCCAGCATCATTGCTCGGCTAAGCCGGCGATGAACGATCCTTCACCGGTCCTTGGAAGCACGGATATTGCGCCGGACATTGCGTTGGCCGAGCGGCTGTTCGACGAATTGCGCCATCGGACGTCGGACATACGCGGGGTCACCCGGATGTCCTATGGACCTGGCGAGGAGATCGCTCATGCCATTGCGCGCAGGGAAGCCGAGGCGTTGGGGCTTGGGACCGAGATCGACGCGGCCTGCAACCTGTACCTGACCCTGCCGGGCCAGACCGATGCACCAAGGATCGTCATCGGTTCGCACCTCGATTCCGTGCCCAAAGGTGGCAATTTCGACGGAGCTGCGGGAGTGCTGATGGGTCTTTCTGTGCTTTCCGGGCTTGTGGCGGCAGGTCGGGTGCCGCCCTGGCCGATCACAGTGATGGCGATCCGTGCTGAAGAAAGCGCTTGGTTTTCAGCCTCTTACATCGGAAGCCGCGCGGCATTTGGCCGACTTGCGGCGCAAGAGCTGGACACGGTGGTGCGTGCGGGTGACGGCGTGACCTTGCGGCAGGCCATCGCATTGGCGGGCGGGCACGTTGACGATGTCGCCTTGGGCTGCGGTCACTGGGCACCAGACGACGTGGCGGTGTTCCTTGAGCCGCATATCGAACAGGGCCCCGTTCTGGCGTCGAAAGACATGCCGCTCGGCATCGTGACAAACATCAGGGGCAGCCTGCGTTTCCGTCGCGCGGTCTGCCGCGGCGCCTATGCGCATTCGGGAACAACGCCGCGCGAAGTGCGCCGTGATGCGGTGCTCGCCGTTTCCGAGCTGGTCGCAGAGCTTGATCAGGCGTGGCGCCGGCTCCAGGAACAGGGCAAGGACCTCACCGTCACAGTCGGCGAGATCGCGACGGATCCCGAAGAAGCCTCGTTCTCCAAGGTTGCCGGCCTTTTGAGGTTCTCGCTTGATGTCCGCAGCAATTCTCTCGCCACGCTGGACGAGTTCGCGATCGAGCTGAAGTCGATAGCGGCCACCATCGAAAACGATCGAAACGTCAGTTTCGACTTCGGCCCGCGCACGTCCACGACGCCGGCCAGAATGCACCCGGCCGTGATTGCTGGGCTGAGACAATCCGCCGATGAGGCCCGGCAGCCCGTGCTCGACATGCCCTGCGGCGCGGGCCACGACGCCGCCACCTTCGCCGCCCTGGACGTTCCGACCGGAATGCTGCTTCTTCGCAACGAGAACGGCAGCCACAACCCTGACGAGCACATGGACATCAACGACTTCAGCGCCGGCGCGGAGGTGCTCATGCGGTTCTGCCTGTCCCCGCCGGACATCCCGAAATGACCGACTGCGTCATCGTGCAACCCATTGCCCGTTGCGGAGTGGACCTGCTGCAGGACGCCGGTCTGTCGGTCTTTGTGGCCCCTTCGCCGGAACTGACGGTCCTGAGACCCCATCTACTGTCCGCCAGAGCGGTGATTACGCGCAACAGCGGACTTTCCGCCGAGGCCATCAAGGCGGCCCCAAATCTCGCGATCATCGCAAGCCACGGAACGGGGACGGACAGGATCGACAAGGGCGCGGCAGAACGGCGTGGCATCAGGGTGGTCAGCACACCCGGATCGAATGCGCAATCGGTTGCCGAACATGCGCTCGCGCTGATGCTGGCCTGTGCCCGAAGGATTCCTGCTGCCGATCGTGCCGTGCGCACCGGCGAATGGTCTTTCCGCGAGTGCATCCATCCGCGAGAGATATCGGGATGCCACCTCGGTCTCGTCGGCTATGGCCACGTGGCACGAAAGCTGGCGATACTTGCCAAGGGGCTGGGCATGACCGTTTCCTCGCACTCGAAACATGCCAGCGATGCAGACCTCGCCGCCGATGGGGTTCTGCGCGCCGCGAGCCTCGACATTCTGCTGGCAACCGCGCAGATCGTTTCACTTCACGGGTTGCCTGGCCGTACACCTGTTCTGGACGATGCGCTGCTTTCGAAGCTGCGCGCGGATGCCATCCTGATCAACACCGCCCGCGGGGTCCTGATCGACGAGGCAGCACTGGCCGCAGCCCTGCGCGAGGGCCGCATCGCGGCGGCCGGGCTCGACGTTTTCTCCAGCGAGCCATTGCCCTGTGACAGCCCGATCCTGGATTGTCCCAACGTTGTTCTGACCCCTCACATTGGCGGCTCAGGCGTCGAGGCGAGAGAGCGGACGGCGCTCGAGGTGGCCCGCAGGGTCGTCGAAGGCCTTGGGATGACCTTGCCCGATTGAGGAACCACGGCATGGAGGAAGATCGCGACGCCAATGGTCCGGTGATCCGCTATCTGGGTGACTCGGCCATTTCAGTCGAATTTGGTGACCGCATAGATGCCGGACTGGTTTCCCGTGTTCACGCGTTCGACGCTGCCTTGAATCAGCTTTGCCTCGCCGGCGTAATAGAGACCGTGCCGACCTACCGGGCAACTACCGTCCATTTGGATCCGCTCAGGGCTGACGTCCGCGAAATCGAGGCTGCCGTCCTGCGGCTTGCATCCTCCGAATGTGACGCCGGCGGGCCTGCCGGGCAGCTCTGGGAGGTTCCTGTGGCCTACGGCAAGGACTTCGGGATCGACCTTGAGGATGTGGCGGCGCATGCTGGCATGACGCCAAGTGCCCTCATCGAGGCGCATGCCGACCCGGAGTACTTGGTCGCGATGGTGGGATTCTTGCCCGGATTCAGCTATCTTTCAGGGCTTGATCCGCGCCTTTCGATGCCGCGCCGATCCGAGCCGCGTGCAAGGATTCCTGCATCTTCCATTTCGATTGGCGGACAGCAAACGGCTATCAGCAGCATCGAAGGGCCAAGCGGATGGCACGTCATCGGCCGCACCCCGGTCCGCCCGTTTCATTTGGGAAGAATGCCCGAATTCCTGTTCGAACCTGGCGATCGCATCAGGTTCCGGCCGGTTTCCGCGCGCGAATGGTCTCAGCTTGATCGGGACGCGGCGCGCGGCGCGCTGATTGCGAAGAGTATCGAGTGATGATCGCGCTTGAAATCGTCCAATGTGGTCCGGGGGTGTCGGTTCAGGATGCAGGACGCTTCGGATTTCGACGGTTCGGCGTGTCGACTGCGGGAGCGATGGATCGGCGGGCACTGGCTTTGGCCAACACGCTTGCAGGCAACCCGCCGGACGCTGCGGCATTGGAATTGCCGCTTGCGGGCGCGGAGCTTCGCGTCATCGGCGGGCCAGTCCTTGTGGCAGCCCACGGTCCCGGAACGACTCTGGCTGTATCTGGCCGACCAGTTTCGGAATCGTCATCGGTGCAGCTGGAGGACGGCGACACCGTCACGATCGGCCCACCGCAGGAAGGTGTGTACAGCTACGTTGCCGTCGCAGGGGGGATTCTGACAAGGCCCGTTCTTGGCAGCCGCTCCTGCCATCGACGCTCGGGGATCGGCGGGGATGTGCTGTCGCCGGGAGATCGGCTTCCTTGCATTGGCAGTTCCGACAATGCGCCCTTGTTCCTCACCGAAGGCATGAAGGACTACGGCAGGGATGCAATCAG
>JAJDVJ010000182.1 GCA_022826205.1 Silicimonas sp.
GTAGTCGCCGACATTCAACTCAACGTCGTTGTCGGCATCGAATTCCATCTTCACGAAGCCGGTGGAGGTGAAGTTCGTTATGTCGGCAAGTTTCGTGGAGAATGTCCGCTCGCTGACCACGGGAGCCGTCGCGCTTTCAGGAAACCGGTTGACGACTCGCCATTGATCCGCACCGATCACTTCAAGATCAATGACGTGCCCGTTGTGTGCATCGCTGAATTCGAGTTTGGTAACGGCTGTGCCATCTTGCTCGATGATGCTGCCGGAGTTGGGAACCCGGATATCGGCGGTCTCACCGGCTCCCGTTTGGATTATAAATCTCTGCATCGCGCCGCTGTTGGCGACAAGAACTGGCGGCAGGGTGATGACTTTCTTCGTCGTGTCTTCCGGGTTGATGACGATGGTCTTGCCAAGCTCTTCGACCACGCGCAGCGTTGCATCGCCCAAGAAACTCTCGATTCCCTGGCGAAGGGCTGGCTCGTGCTGTGAAGACGGCCAAATCTGTTTCCACTTCGTATTGTTTGAAGCGGTCGGGAGAGGATCGGTGTCGAGAATGAATTCCGACGCCATCCAGATTTTCAGCGTGGTCCCGGCGCCCGTCTTGCCCATGGCGCCTTCGGGGTAGTACGCCTGCTGAGAGATGACCCCCCACCACGAATCCAAATCCCACCAATTGACGGGATCGCCATCCGGGCCGTTGCCTTCGTCCCCGCCCTTCTCGTGTTCCTGTTTTGCCACGAACGGGAAGCCATTGTGCTCGACAATGGTGCCTTTCCTGATCGTGCCCGAAAGTGTCGACCATTGCGGGATAGACACTCGCAATGGCGTGGAATCAGGCTCGCCCGTCTGGGCCGTCTTGTGCCAATATGCGCCGCCCCAGGTCCAGCCTTCAAACTCGCCCTGGTTGTGGAGCTTGGAAAGCACGGTGCCACCGTGATCCGTAACGGTGACGGTCCCGTAATGGTTTGCGTCACTGAACTTGTAAACGCCGCAATGCCATCCCGCGTCACCCTGCCCCAGCGAAGGCAGCTTGAGGGTGATGTTTGATGTTTGGACATTTGGAAGCTCCATCCAGATCAGATCGCCTTCGTCCGTGGTCTTAACGGCGTCGTAATCGGCAATCTTCACATGGAAGGCAGAGTAGCCCCCGCCGTTGAGTCCTCGGTCTCCCTTGTCGCCCTTGTCTCCCCCGCCTATCGGGTGCGCCGCCCCCCAGACCCGAATTTCGCCCGTATCTTCAGCAGAAGACAGTCCGCGTATTCTGAGACGATGATCAGATGTCCTGTAGTCGATCAGCAACCGATTGTTGTTCGCAAATTCGATCTCATAGCTTTGAACGGCAAGATCAGTTCGCTTGAACGCACCATAACCTGAATCTCGGGACGACGAAGTGTCGGTACCAACCCAGCCCTCAAGGATCAGGTAGTCATGGTCGGCGAATGACGCATTTGCCTCAGCCAGCGTGGAAGTGCTGTCCGTCCAGGTAAATGTGTGCAGGAGCGTTGGCGGAGTTGCCGTGCTTCCGCTTGCACCAGCGTCGGTCTCCCAACCAAGCACGTCCCCGTCGAACTTCGGTATCTTGTCGTCACGGTCGCCTGCGGAGGGAAAGACGGGCAGACCGATGATAGTTGCCCATTCCGTATCGAAGTCATTGCCGCCTGACTTGACCAGCGCTTGACCGGTTGTTCCGCCCTTGGCCATTCCCGACGCAAGCCAGTGCAACTGCGCGTTCAGTTCGCCCCTTCCTGACAGCGCAATCCACGGCGATGCCTCGCCGGTCGAATTGGCTTCAGGATTGTCCTGTTGCGTCCGGTCCTCGCCCGCCTGCCCCGCCCTGCGGCGGTAAAGGCCAATCGCGTTGTCGCTCCTCGTATAGGCGACCTCATCATTGTCCGCCCAGCGATGGGGAAACCTCCAGAATCCCTTCCAACGGTCGAGACTCAGGCTGTCAACAATCTCGCCCTCAAGCGCCTGCGCGGTCGCCTGCAACTCGCTGTCGCGGGTGATGTCGTCTGGGATCTGGTCGTCCGTGATCGGACCCCCGGTGCCGCTTCCGCCGTCATCCACCTCCCATGTGACGGTGCCGTCCGTGGCAACTTGAAGATTATACTGAGCGTTGGCCACGCTCCGGTTCGGGGCGTTCGGCACGTTCGACTTGCTGTCCGCCGTGGCCTGAGCGGCAACAGCCGCTGCCTGCGCCGTCGCGGCGTCTGCATCCGCCGCCGCGACGGCGACAAGGGCGCGATCCGCCTTGTCGTCTGCGGTTGCGGCCGCGTCCCGCGCCGTCTGGTCGACGGCCATGGAGCCATCGTCCTCGGTCCACGAGGCGACACCGCCTGCGGTGATGTTCAGGTTGTACTGCGTGTCCTGAGATGGGGTCGCGGGCTTGTCCGGAACGTTCGACGAGCCGGTTCCGGTTGAAGTCTGCGCGGCAATGCGCGGATACGTCAGAGATACGGTTGCCAGATTGTTCTGACCGCCGTTGACAAACAGCCCGTCAACTGGACGTGCGCCCTGCGTATGGTCAAGCGCTCCCGCCACGCTTCCGGGCCAAAGCTCGGCCCCTTCGGCCAGAGTCTCCTGAACCGTGCGCACGGTCGCAGTGCCCCACACCTGGAACCACCCGAACTCGCCTTCGGCAAGAGCTTCATGTGCAACGCCAACCGGGTTGCCGCTCTCTCCCGAAGTCCGGCTTGCCGACAACTGCCATGCCTGGCCAGCCGCCATGTCAACTTCAACGGCGTCGTGCTGCCCAATGGCCTCCCCGGCCCGCTGATAGACGAATTCGCGGAAGTCGTCAGTTCGGCCCCGCGTTCCGGCGTGAAACCCGCTTGTGTCTTCGACAAACGACGGATTGACGCCCAAGGCGATCATGGGTCACTCCACGATTTCGAGAAACCCGCCAACGGGGTTGACGATGACGCCGCCCGTGTTGTTGGCGGACGTGAGAACGCAACTGAAGAGTGTTCCGACATTGCAGTCAGGGTCGTTGTGCCGAACGACCGTCCCGGCTGCTGACGCAACCGAATCGATGTCGCCGCCCGTTCCGGCTATCCACTTGATCGTGCCATCGGAAAGCATGACGCCCTTGTCGTATCGGACGGAAGCACTTGCCGTCGCAGCGGCGCTCCGGGAATAGAAGATCGACTGCCTGCCCCACTGGGCGCCACCGAACTGCGGGTCGCGCTGCTGGATGCGCCAGGCGGGCGTGCGCTGGTTCTGCGTGGTGAGCGTGAACTGCAAGGTGCTCATGCCGAGTCGTCCCCTTCTTTTTCAGGCAGGGTGATCGGGCACCAGAAGGAGGTGTTCGACAAAACCCCTGCCGAAGATGACTTGTTTTCGGCCATGCACAGGAACGTGTCGGTCGTGTTTGGCTTCGTCACGTAGTCGAGCGGCACGTAGGTCTCGTCACCGGCCCATTCACCGCGATCGTTCAGGACGTGATGCTCCGATAGGTCGGGGCATTCCGCAAACGGGTCGCCGTTCAGCTTTCTGATCCGTGAAAGAACCTCGTCAATGGATTGGTTGAAAGCATAGTGCTTGTAAATTCCATCAACTCCATGACTCTTGTCTTCATTGGAAAAAATGACGGTGTGATGATGTGGAGTCAGACTGCCTTGGCTCTTTTCGCCAAAATTGTATTTTTCTTCCCGCAACAGAAAAATGAAGTCCGTGTTGACGAATTCAACCACCGAGAAGTCATGCACCTTGCTTTGTCCCGGATGATCGGGGTGATGCGAATTTTCGTTCCGTGATTCGACTTTCAGCCAACCGCCCATTTTGCGACTCCTTGTGCAGATGTTGGGGCGGCGGGTTTCATGCCGCCACCCGCGTTGTTGATCAGGCCAGGATGTCGAGCCGTGGCCGATATGCGTTGCAGCCCACAAGCTCTCCGGCAGAAGTTGCCGCGACAGTGGTCATCAATCCGCTCACGCGACCTGCGCTGTCGGCATCGTCAAGACGCCCGGCAGTCGTGGTGGTGGAAAGCGACGTGTTTGCCGCACAGGCGTTACCGACTTCAAGCTCACCCTTTCCGATGATCAGGCCCCAGCCGAACTTGTCATCCGCAATCGCAGTTTGCGGAATGCACATCGGATAGGAATCGTCCGCCAACGCCGTAGTCACTTCATCGGCGTCAAACTCATCGGTGATGATGCAGGCAGCGCCCTTTGAAACGGCCCCTTTCGCGCGGATGTACACATACGTGCTGTCCCCGGCCAAAGCCTCGGTTCCAAGCACCTGTTTCGCGGTGTCATCAACCTGTTGAGGGTTGCACCCAAGAAAAGCGAAACTCATGGTTCAATCCTCCTTACGCCAGCGCCAGCCGTCCCTGAAGGGACAGGTTGGAGCACGTCAGGTTGCCGGCCCAGAAAATGAATCTGACGAGGGCATCCTGATTGGTCGCGAAACGATCTTCCGAAGCCGTCATGTTCTGGTCCTTGTGCGGCCGCCAGTAGACGTAGTTCGTGTTGAGCATGTAGGCGTCTTTCGCGCCTGCCTTGCCGCCCACGCCGCCATCCAGGATCACGTCGGCGTTCATGAACTTCAGGTTCGTGAAGCCCATCTTGCCCATGTCCGGCGAAGTGAATCGCTGCTGATCCTGAAGCGACTGCCAGTAGGCGACGTAGAACTCGTTGCCTGCCGGTATCAGGTCCACCTTGTCCATGTTCCGGCAGAGCGTGACGAACATGTTCATCATCGCGTTCCTGACCCCGTTTGAGGCCGTTGCGATGCTGCCCGTGTACTTGTGCCGCCAGAAATCGTGATTGGCGCGGTTGATGCCGCCGTAGGTCCCGGAGTCGACGTCGTTTGTGATCGCCGCTTGCAGGCCGTCGATCTGCTTGCCGCCATCGGCTTCGCCGTTGGAGTAGAGATCGCCGGAAAGACCGTTGATCATCGTCTTCTCGCCATTGCCGACACGCTTCTTGAGAAGATTGATCATCCGTTCCTTGCCGGAGTTCTGCAGCCTTTCCAGACCGGAAATCGTGATCGCGACCGCAACCTGCCGAAGATCGAACTCGGCGGCGCTGAACACGTCCGAAGGCTGGATGTTGAGGGCTTCGTAGCCGGAGAAACGCTTGTAGGTCTCGTTCTCGTCGTATTCGAGTTCCTCGTAGATTGTGCGTCCGCCAGAGATGGGGGACGCCTTGCCCCGTCGCTTGAGGCGATTGAGAAGCGCCGTGTTGTCGGACACGTTGTCCGCGAGCTTCCTGCGTCGGCTCTCGATAGCGACCGTGGCCATTTCCGAAATGTTCGGACTAGTCATGGTCTTACCTCTTCAGTTTCGTCGTCAAGCGGCGACTTGTCTGTCCCACTCGTCCGACAGGATTTTTTCGAGATCGTCCGATCGCTGTTCCGCTCGACGGGACCCTGCACCGCTCACCGAAGACCCTGCATGACGCTTCCTGCGCGCTTCCTTCGCGTCGGCAGTCTTCTGCATGTCGAGAAGTTTCTGCCGCACTGTCGGATTCGCCCAGCAAGCCCGTTCGTACAAGTCCTTCAGATCGGGTTGTCTTCCGCTGTCGATATCGGCCTGCGCCAATCGTTCCATATCCACCTGCACGTCCCCGAAGAACGGATGGGCAAGAGTCCCGTCCTCGTTCTTCGCTGACGTGAAAGAGTGAATTGCGTTGTTCGCGGCCTGCATCTGCGCATTCTGCGCGTGCACGGCCTGCGCGTTGTTTCGGTGCGCGAGTTCCTGCATCTGCTGTGCGAGCTGGTCCACGCGGGGGTCATGCGGCGGCGCGTTCTCTCCGCCCTCGCCCGGACCCTCGATGCCGTAATCGTTGATCAACTGCCGGAGCACGTCGCGCTTCTGTTCCTGCGTCCCGGTGCGAAGCATGTACTCGGCTTGCATGACTTGATTCATGGCAATGCCGGGGTCCGCCCCGATGTGCTGGAAGTACGGGTTCCATTGTTCCATGAACCCTCGGATCGGCGCGATTTCCTGAGACCGCTGCGTATGCGCCGCCTCCATGCCCTGGAAACGGTCCATCATGAACTTCTGCGCGTCCGGCGTCAGCTTCGCGAACATCTCCCGGTCGGCGCTCGCCCAATGCGTCGGCGCGTCCATCGGCTGAAGCTCGGAACCGGTTTCAGGCGGCTCTTCCCCGCCTTCCCCGCCTTCGCCACCCTCAGGCGGCTCGTTCCCGCCTTCGGGCGGTTCCTCCTCCGACGCCTTGTCCCAAGCCTCCGAAAGAACGTCTTCCATCGATGGCTGATCATTCTCCTGGCTTCCCTGATCGGGAACGCCGGGGTCGTTCGGGTCGAAGTCGGTGTCTGGGTCGTTCATTGGCAGCCTCTGCTCAATAGTTACAAATGCAACTAATGGAACATAGCATCAACAGCGGACTGCCTTTTGTCAAGCACTCACTTGATATTTGTCAATTAGGGGATTTGGCGATTTCCCGCTCGATGTTTTTCAGAAGACGCTGATGATGCGCCGGAATTCGATAGTCCTTCGAGAATCCGATGAATTCAGCAAACGCGATCAGGTCTTTCTCAAAGG
>JAJDVJ010000122.1 GCA_022826205.1 Silicimonas sp.
ATTGGACCAAGTCTTCGCAAGAGGTTTTCGCATGACGCAAACTCTAAGTGTCGGTTGCGTCGGAGCAGGCTATTTCAGTCGCTTCCACTATGACGCTTGGGGCCGGATTGAAGGGGCGCAACCGGTCGCCTCGGTCAACCGTGATATCGCAAAGGCACAGGCAACCGGGCTTGCCGCCTTTGACGATCTTGGTGTGATGCTGGCAGAGGCAAAGCCGGACATTGTCGACATCATCACGCCGCCAGTCACCCATCTCGACTATATCCGGAAGGCGCTGGATGCCGAACCAAAGGCGATCATTTGCCAAAAGCCCTTTTGTCTGGATCTCGATGAAGCTCGCGAAGCCGTGCGTCTGTCCGAGGCAGCGGGCATTCCCGTCGTGGTCCACGAGAACTTTCGCTTTCAGCCTTGGTATCGTGCAATCAAGGCCGAGATCGATCAGGGCGCCATCGGGGACACCCTGCAACTGACATTCCGTCTGCGACCCGGAGACGGCCAGGGCTCGCGCGCCTATCTTGATCGGCAACCCTATTTTCGGGAGATGCCGCGGTTCCTGGTTCATGAGACCGCCGTTCACTGGGTCGACACGTTCCGGTTCCTGATGGGTGAGCCTCAGGCGGTCTTTGCCGATTTGCGACGACTGAACCCGGTCATTGCGGGCGAGGATGCTGGATATATCCTCTTCTCGTACGCGGGCGGATTGCGCGCGATGTTCGACGGGAATCGCCTGTTGGACCATGCCGCCGAGAACACGCGCTGCACCATGGGCGAGGCGCTGATCGAGGGGTCGGCAGGCACCATTGATCTAAGGGGCGACGGATCGGTCCGTCTTCGCCGCTTTGGCGACCAGGCCTCACGCGAAGTCTTGCCACCTTCCACACATGAGGGCTTTGGCGGCGACTGCGTATATCATCTGCAAAATCACGTCGTGCAGGCCGTGCTGGAAAGCGCCGAACTCGAAAACGTCGCCAGAGACTATCTGCCAGTGATCGAAGCGGAAAACGCAATCTATGCGTCGGCGGAAGCAGGAGCTTGGGTGACGCTGTGAAGGGACGAGTTCAATGAAGGTGGGATATATCGGCGCCGGCGCCATGGGTGCTCCCATGATTGCGCAACTGGCGAAGGCTTATCCGGGAGACACGTTGGTATTTGACGTCAGCCCAGAAGTCTCGGCCCGTGTGGCAGGCGATACTGGTGCCAGTGCCTGCGACACCATTGCCAACATCGCGGAGGCGTCGGACGTGCTTTTCTCCTGCGTTCCGGACAACGCATCCAGCCTACAGGTCTATCTAGGCGACGGCGGAGTCGCATCCGCGATCCGGCCGGGGTCGATCACCATCGATTGCTCCACTGTTGGCCCGGACGTCACTCAGCAAGTCCATGCCGCGCTCAAAGCCAAGGGCGCGAGCCATCTCGACGCCGCTATGCTTGGATCGGTCAAACAGGCGACCGAGGGCACGATCAGCTTTGTCGTCGGCGGCGAGGCGGAGGCATTCGAGCGTGCACAACCCGTTCTGGCGCGATGTGGCCAACTCATCCGCCATTGCGGATCATCGGGTGCTGGCAACCACATGAAGCTGATCCACCAGACCCTCGTGGCGGGCCATGCCGTCGCAGTGGCCGAGGCCTTGGGGCTCTGCCTTGAAACAGGAGCTGATGTCGAAACGTTCTTTGACATCGTGACCCAAGGCACCGGCTTCGCCCATTCGCGGTATTTTGAGAACCGCGTGCCACGCATGCGCGACGGCGAATTCTCGGCACTTTTCATGCTCAAGTTCCTCTTGAAAGATGTCCGGCTGGCGCGCGACATGGTCCGCGATTCAGAAACGAATTACCCGAGCCTAAGTGCCATAGTGAAGACCTTCGAGGACAGCGTCGACATGGGCTGTGCAGACGATGACTTCTCCGCTGTCATGAAGCTGGTTGAAGCGCGCATTGGAAGGGTCGTCGCAAAGTGAAGGTTGCCCTGATCAAAGGCGACGGCATCGGCGTGGACGTTGCCCAGGCGGCGATCGCTGTCGTGGATGCGGCTGTTGCGGCAGCGGGCGTGCCGGCGCTGACCTATGACGATATCCGAGCGGGCGCGAAGTACTTCGACGAAACCGGGCGGGACATCGAACTCGGTGGTGAAGCGCGTGCGGGCGAAGCCGACGCAGTTTTTCTCGGTGCAATCGGGCTGCCATCGGTCCGGCATTCTGACGGGACGGAAATCGGCCCGCACTTAAGGCTCAGAGACATCTTTGGGCTTTATGCAGGAGTCCGACCGGTCAAGGCCTACCCCAATGCGCCTCAGCGATTGGCTGACCCGCGTGCAGCTGCGATTGACATGATCATTCTGCGGGAATCGACCGAAGGACTTTTCTATTCCGCAGCCGTCCACAAGCGGTCGGAAGTCATAGGAGATGCAGAGGCTCGTGACACACTTAGAATTACACGGGCGACCACTGAAAAACTGATGCATTTTGGGTTCAAGCTGGCCCAGAAGCGTAGAGCGCGCGGCAAGCCGGGGCGGCTGACCTGCGTCGACAAGGCCAATGTCTTCGCTTCCATGGCCTTCTTCCGGAAAATCTACGACGAGATTGCGGCGGAATATCCAGAAGTCGAAACCGGGTACAACTATGTCGACGCCCAGGCGTTGAACCTGATCCGGAACCCATGGGACTACGATGTCATGGTCATGGAAAACATGTTTGGTGACATCCTTTCTGACCTTGCAGGCGGCCTCGTAGGCGGCATGGGCATGGCGGCCTGTGCCGAGATTGGAGACAAGATCGGCCTTTTTCAGCCCGCTCATGGATCGGCGCCTGACATCATGGGTCAAGACAAGGCAAATCCGCTGGCCGCGATCCTTTCTGGTGCGCTGATGCTCGACTATCTGGCGGAAAAGTCCGGCGACAGGCGCCTCGAAGACGCCGCACAGTGCATCGAGCAGGCCGTTGAAGGGGGATTCGCGGCGAACGCACTTCGCCCAATGGAGTTCGGCGGGGACATGGGCACCCGTGCGGTCACGAACGAAGTTCTTGCCCGAGTACCCGTTGGCAAAGTCTGACACATGGCAATCGTCCTGGGAGCAATTGCGGACGACTTCACTGGCGCAACCGACCTTTGCAACACCTTGGCACAGGAAGGCATGCGCACAGTTCAGCTGATTGGCGTACCCAATGCCAACACCGATCCAGGCGATGCCGAGGCCGTCGTTGTGGCGTTGAAGTCGCGGACGGCCCCAACAGATCAGGCCATCGAACAATCGCTCGACGCCTATGATTGGCTGATTGCGCAAGGTGCGGAACAGGTAATCGAGAAATATTGCTCAACCTTTGATTCGACGCCCCAAGGCAACATCGGACCCATCACAGATGCCTTGATGGATCGCACGGACGCCAAGATTGTCGTGGTCTGCCCGGCCGCCCCGGAAGCGGGACGCACAGTCTACCAAGGGCATCTGTTCGTCTGGGGCGATCTCTTGTCGGACAGTTCGATGAAGGACCATCCATTGACGCCGATGCGCGATGCAAGTGTTGTCCGGCTTATGGAGCGGCAATCAAGGGGAAGCGCCGGTGTTGTCCCGCTCCAAGTGGTCCGGCAGGGACCCGAAGCGGTTCGCGCGGCCTTTTCTGCGCTGGCCGATGCCGGTCATCGCTACGCCGTGATGGATGCCATCGAGCCATGTGACCTGCGCGTCATCGGTGCCGCCGTACGTGATCAGCCCATCGTCAGCGGCGGATCCGGGGTCGCCCTGGGTCTGCCAGCAAATCTGGGAAAGGCCGGACGCCTCGGTCTGCCCGAGCCCGTCTCGCCGCCGGCTGCGCACGGCCGAAAGCTGGTTCTGGCCGGAAGCTGTTCGCCTGCTACCCGTGCTCAGATCATGCGAGCGGCAAGCCTCTGGCCCGCGAGAAGGCTGGATGTCGATGCGCTGGCCAAGGGACTGGATGTGGTCAACGAATGTTACGCCTGGGCAATGGCACAACCCGCGGATCAGCCGGTCTTGATTTACGGTACTGCCGATCCCGAAGACGTGGCGGCCATTCAATCCAGGTACGGCGCGGCCCGTGCCGGAGAAATGGTCGAAGCTGCGCTCGGCGGATTGGCCAAGTCCCTCTCGATTGATGGCTTTCGTACCGTCATTGTGGCCGGCGGCGAGACTTCCGGAGCGGTCGTCTCGGCCCTAGGCGTCGAGGCCCTGCGCATCGGGCCCCAAATTGCGCCTGGCGTTCCTTGGACGGCTTCCATTGGGGACACGCCCATTGCCTTGGTGTTGAAATCCGGCAATTTCGGCAGCGAGACCTTTTTTGAAGATGCTTTCGGATTGCTGGCATGAGAGAAACCACGCACCGCGAACAGATCGCGCGCCTGGCACGATCGCTCTTCGACCGCGGCCTGACCTTCGGGGCAACGGGCAACATCTCGGTCCGGCTGGATGACGGCTGGTTGATGACGCCAACGGGGTCAAGCATGGGCAACATCGACCCGGCGCGGATATCGCGGCTGGATGAAAGCGGCAACCACATCGGCGGCGACAAGCCAACGAAGGAAGCCGCCCTGCACACGGCCGTGTACGACCACCGACCCGCGGCCGGAGCGATCGTGCATCTGCATTCGACGCACTCGGTGGCGGTATCTTGCCTGCACGACATCGACCCTGCCAATGTCTTGCCACCGTTGACTGCATACTATGTCATGCGGATCGGCACGCTTCCCCTGATCCCCTATTTCTCGCCTGGTGACGCGGCTCTCGCCGACGCTGTGGGAAAAATGGCAAGCGCACATCACGCAGTCCTTCTTGCAAACCACGGTCCTGTTGTTGCCGGAAAATCATTGGAAGATGCGGTTTACGCGACGGAAGAGCTTGAGGAGACCGCGAAACTCTTCCTGGCGCTTCAGACCCTGCGAACCCGGCCACTGACCGAGGCGCAAGTCACCGACCTCAAGCGTCGTTTCCCCAAGGAAATCTAGAAAGGCGCCCATGTACGTCGTAGCCGTCGAATTTCGCGTTCGCTCCGGAGCCATAGACGCGTTTTTGCCACTGATTCTGGAACAGGCAACGAACTCGCTATCGAGTGAACCCGGTTGCCACGTCTTCGACGTATGTCAATGCGAAGAATTCCCCGAACAGATCTTTCTGTATGAAGTCTATGAAGATCGGGCGGCCTTTGACGCACATTTGGCCAGCGACCACTATGGCACATTCGACTCCGCCGTTGTGAATCTCGTGACGGAAAAACATGTCCGATTTCTCCACCGCAAAACCGTAACCGCCTGACATTGATGCTCGCGCAAGCGCAGACTTCGGCATTGCAAATCAGTTGCACCCTGGCATTGATCCTGAACTGAAGGGCAGTGCAACGCTGGCCGAAATCCGGGCACACCGCCAGGACCCGGACGTACCGGTTCGTGCATTCCAGGACTGCTCTCGGCGCATCTCGCCGATTTGGACATCTGTACGAAATCGGCGTCACGCCTCGCGGCCAACGTAGCCAGGAAAACCGACCGCAGCGGACGCGGCTCACATCGGCCTGATCAAGGATACCAAAGCCGCGCACCCGAAGGACGGCCAGAAAGTCCGCCGGCAATCCAGTCGTGCAAAACCGCGAAGATCCGGTGTTGCAGGCGCGAAATCACTGGCGTATGGTATACCACAGACAACGACGCATCTTGGGGGGACAGGTCGAAATGGCCGGCAGATTGCCGCTGAAGCCGATCGCGACGAACTTCACTCTGAAGGATCACATCTACGAAACGCTCCGGGATGCGATCACGCAGATGAACATCTACGTCGAAGGTGCCGATCTGCGCCTGGACGAGCGTTCCATCGCGGAACAGCTTGGCATCTCTCGCACCCCGCTTCGCGAAGCCTTGGCCCGCCTCGAAAAGGACGGCCTCGTCAGCATTGCGCCGCGAAAAGGTGTCTTTGTCGTGCGCAAGTCGCTGACCGAGATCCTCGAAATGATCGTTGCGTGGGCGGCGCTCGAGTCTATGGCAGCGCGGCTGGCGGCATCCGACGCCAGCGAGGGAGAGATAAGGAAATTGCGCAAGCATGCCATGCGCCATTCCGAGAGTTCGGCACGCGCCGATCTCGGCGAGTATTCGGATGCCAACATCCGGTTCCACCAGATGATCCTGAGAATGTCAGGTTGCAAGCTGCTTGCCGACATGGCCGAGAGTCTCTTCGTCCATATGCACGCGATCCGGCGCCGTGCGCTTGGCGAAAATGATCGAGCAAGCCGCTCGGTGGTTGACCACATGTCCATCATCGAGGCGCTCGAAGCGCGTGACCCTGATCTCGCGGAAAGGCTCGTGCGGGAACACACGATGCGCCTTCACGACCATGTCGCCCACACATGGGC
>JAJDVJ010000016.1 GCA_022826205.1 Silicimonas sp.
AGCCAGATCGCGAAATGCACGGGGCAGACCACTCAGAACGGAATCGTCGAACTTCAATCCGAGGTGTCGGGTCACGATCCTTGCGACCAAGTTCGCCTGTTGCCCATCGCGTACTCGCTTGGCCGGATCACGGGTCGGATCGTTCTCGACTACTCTCCGTCAATGCCGTGATTGCAAGATTCGAGGTTTGAGCATCTGACAGTCGCAAGGGATCGGCTCTATCTGATTGGATACCATGTTTGCGCATCGAATTGGCAAGCAATTTGCACGAGATGCGTAACCAATGGGGCAGGAACCGCCAACCGTGAACGCACTGAGATGGGTGTCAGATTTGTTTCAGGATTATGTTGGCGCTTCAGTACGTCCGCCCGTCGTATTCGCCCTTCAAACCTTCGCGCCGGACCCTTTCGACCGCCGTGGCGGTGTCCTTCAGGAACTTCTCGACGCCTGAGAGGTGATGAGGTGTGACCGAGTGCTTGATGGCCAGGGGCTTGCGCATGCGGCTGCAGTGCCAACCGCCTTCATCGAGCAAATCGGCGACGGCCATGATGTCGACCTCGGGATCGATGGACATAACCGCCATCGAGTTGCCCTCGACCGGGGCGCCGTCGCGGACATCTCGCAGACCTTCGATGGCATTGACGCCGTCCGTTAGCTGGACCGTGGCGTCCATCGCCGCCTTCGCGGTCTTCAGATAGCCCTCGTTGCCAAGGAACTTGATCATCGCCCAGGCAGATGCAATGGACCCGGCCCCGGACGAGCCCTGGAACGCCGGAGTCTCATAAGTTCCGCAAGGCCAGTCGCTTATCGAAAAGGTTTCAAACCTGTCCTTGTTCTCTTGATGGCACTGCAACATCAGCGATGCACCCTTGGTCGAATATGCAAATTTGTGCAGGTCGGTCGACATCGACATGACGCCGGGAACCTCAAGATCCCATTTCGGTACTGGGTAGCCCAGCTGTTTTGCAAACGGGTTGATGAACCCGCCCCAGCAGCCGTCGACATGCAGCCACAGGTCACGCTCCAGCGCCAGTTCCCCGAGCTTCTCGATGGGATCGTAGACGCCAAAGGGATAGCAGACTGCCGATCCGAGAATAAGGAATGTCTGGTCGTTGATGGCGGCCGCCATGGCCTCCACATCGGCGCGGCACTCGGCACCGACCGGCACTCGGACAATGTCGATTTCCATGATCTGCGCGGCCTTGTCGATTGCGGGATGCGCTGTATAGGGAATAACGAGGTTGAGACGGTCGGTCATGCCACGTGCACGTGCACGATTGCGCGCCGTGCGGATCGCCTCGAACAGGCTCTCGGTGCCACCGGAGGTGAACGTCATCCCCATCGTGTCCGGGCCGTGGTAGAGATCGCGCACCCAGTCGTAAATGTCGTTCAGCATCTTCTCGAGGCTGAAGAACGCCACACCGGCACCCAACCCGTTTTCCAGGGAGTAGAGGTTGTGCGCCTCCAGCTGGTTTTCCAGGATCTCTTCGCCGAAATAGTAGAGATAGCCCGGCAGCGGGTGGGTCATCCAATCGACGTCGAGCTGCTTGAGATCGTGCAGTTCTCGCCGAATCTCCTCCCAGTCCGTGCCCTGCTGCGGGAAAATGTTCCGGTTTGTCGCGACCATCACTTTTTCTTCCTTCAGGGATAGCAGACAGGTGGGCCGCTCGGGAGGCTTTGCGGCACAATCCTGCGCGCCGGCTCCGCTTGCGTCAAACAGAGAACCGGGCCGTGGCCATCACGCGAACCATGGCCACGCCCGATGTCGGTTGGGTCTTGCCTCACAGCTGAATCCAAATCGCCTTTTGCTCGGTGTACTGGTCATGTGCGGCCAGACCGTTGTCCTTGCCGCCGAATCCGGATTCCTTGTAGCCGCCGAATGGTACGCCGAAGTCACCCTCGGAATAGCAGTTTACCGACACGGTACCGGCGCGAATCGCCTTTGCAACGCGATGTGCGGTGCTGAGATTTTCGGTGTATAGCGATGCGGCCAGACCGAAGTTGGTGTCATTGGCGATTTTCACGGCCTCCTCTTCGTCCTTGAAGGTGATGACTGACAGGACCGGACCGAATATTTCTTCGCGGGCGATCGTCATGTCGTTGGTCACGCCATCGAAGATCGTCGCCTCGACGTAGTAGCCACCACTGTCTTTGTGAATCTGGTTGCCACCCATGATGACGCTGGCGCCGTCTGACCGGCCCTTGTCGATCAGACCGGTCACCTTGCCCAGGTGGCGCTCGCTGATCATCGCGCCGATCTTTGTGTCTTCGTCCAGCGGGTCGCCGACAGTCCAGCTGGCGAATTCGGGTTTCAGCGCGTCGAGCAACTCGTCTTTGCGGCTTTCATGCACGATCAGACGCGATCCTGCTGAGCAGTTTTCCCCTTGGCAAAAGAGTATGCCGACGGCAATATTCTCCACCGCCTTGGAAATTTCGGCATCTTTCATGAAGATCGCCGGGCTCTTGCCACCGCATTCAAGCACAATCCGCTTCATGTTCGATTTCGCGGCGTATTCGAGGAAATAGCGCCCAACTTCGCCGGAACCGGTGAAACTGACACAGTCGATTTCGTTGTGAAGTCCGATGGCCTTTCCGGCCTCGTGACCAAATCCCGGAACGACATTCAAGACGCCGTCCGGCACGCCTGCCTCGGCCGCCATCTCTGCAATGCGGATCATCGAAAGAGATGTATGTTCGTCCGGTTTCATGACCATCGAATTGCCCCCTGCCAGGGCCGGTCCAAGTTTCCACATCGCGACGAATAGCGGAAAGTTCCACGGGATCACGGCGCCAACCACTCCGATCGGCTCGCGCACATACATGGATACGACGTCATGCGCCGCCGGCGTCACTTGGTCGTAGATCTTGTCTGTGGCTTCGGCATGCCAACGCAATGTGGCGATGGTGCCCGGAATGTCCTCTGCCCGTACATCGCCGATGGTCTTGCCGGATTCAATTACTTCCAGGAGCGCCAGTTCCTCCGCGTTCTGCTCCATGATATCGGCCCATTTGAGAAGGACGTTCTTGCGGTCTGCCGGTGACATATGTGCCCAGGTGCCGGCCTCGAACGCGCGGCGAGCCGCACTGACGGCACTGTTTACGTCCTCGCCATCGCAGGCAGCCAGCGTCGTGATCACCTTGCCGGTGGCGGGATTGATCGAATCAAAGGTCTTACCAGAGGCAGCATCGACATACTTTCCATCAATGAAGGCCCGCGCTTCGAATTCGAGCTCAGCAGCAGCGGTGTGAAAGTTCGTCGGCCAGTTCATCTTGGTTCTCCCGTTCGGAATTGTCGGCAAACTGAATGGCAGCGTTGTGCGGCAAGGGGACCGCATCGCAAATTCCTAGTTTCGGACAGTGTGTTGATCGGCACTCTATTGGTCAATCAATGTGACTATGAGAAATCGACGGCATTGGATAAGTGTCCATTATACGCCCGCGTCACGTGTGCGTTTTGGCGCCGTCGACGGCCAGCGCTCAGGAGCGGAATAACGCTCAGTTATAGATCTGCGCGATATTCGACTAGACCGCAGAATTGACGCCGAAGGCATAACTTTCTCATCCTGAGGTCGATGCGTCCACTCGGGCGCAGATCATGCTGTCCAAAAGGGGATGGGGATGTTTTCGCTCGAAGGCAAAGTTGCGGTCGTCACGGGCGGGGCCGGCGGCATCGGCCTCGCGACGGTTCAACGGTTCCGAGCCGCCGGCGCGCATGTGGTGATGAGCGATCTGGGCGACCATCATGCGAAGGCCGATGAGGTGGGCGCGGTATTCCACGCCTGCGATGTCAGCAACGAGGCTCAGGTCGCGGCTCTGATGCATCGGGCGTTGGATGAGTTCGGCGTGCTTGACATCGCTGTCAACAATGCCGGCATCGTGATTACTGGTGAAACCATACTGGATGCCAGCGACGAAACCTATCGCAAGCAGTTCGATATCAATCTGATGAGCCAAGTCTACGGTATGCGTGAGGCAGCGAAACGAATGAAGCAAGGCGCTTCAATCATCAACACGGCATCGCTCGCGGCCAACCGGGTCGCATCAGGGGCTGGAGCCTACGCCGCAATGAAGGCGGCTACGGTCTCGATCACCCGCTCTGGTGCGCTGGAGCTGGGCCCGAAAGGCATCCGTGTCAACGCCATCAGTCCGTCGACGACACAGACGGCGATGGGGTGGCTGAACAAGTACAACACTCTAGCCTCGCCTATGGGCCGGATCGCGCAACCAGAAGAAATGGCGGCGGTCATTCACTTTCTGGCATCCGACGATGCGTCTTGGGTCAATGGGCAGACCATTGCCGTCGACGGGGGCCAGATGGCCGGGATTCCGCCGGAGATATCGCAGATCGTCAATGAGTCGGAATGAAAATCGACCAAAAGGAGCATAGTACATGATCCAGCTGGAACGCAGCCTTGAAGGCAAAGTGGCCATCGTCACCGGCGGCACACGCCCCTCCGGCATGGGGCATCAATCGGCATTGGCCATGGCTGCGCTCGGCGCTGATATCGTGACCTGCGGATTGACGGAATCTCGTCCGGACCTGACCGGCAATTCGCATCACATGGTTGGTGGATCGGCGTCGCGCTTGGACGAGCGTGTCGCCGAGATCAAAGAACTCGGCGTCGACGCGGTCGGCGTACCCTGCGATGTCACCAAGAAGGAAGACATTCTGAACGCAGTAAAGATCTCGCAGGAGAAATTTGGCGGAGTCGACATCCTGTTCAATAATGCCGGCGTGCCGACCGGCGGCGGGCCATTCCTAGCGGTTCAGGACGACGCATGGGAGATCCAGTGGAACATCTGTGTGCGCGCCATGGCGTGGTTTTGCCAGGCAGTTATTCCGATCATGCAGGCACGCGGCGGCGGATCGATCATCAATAACTCGTCGATGTGGGCACTGAAACCGCTGCCCGGTGCGTCGCCCTACGTGGCCGCCAAGGCGGGCATGATCGCACTGACGAAGTCGCTGGCCCAGGAATTCGGCCCCGACCAGATCCGCGTCAACTGCATGCTGCCCGGCACTTATATGACGGAGATGCATGACAGTCGCGCCGCGATGGAAATGGATCGCCAGCAGGCTTCACTGGAAGAAGTCCGAGCCAGAATGGCCGAGCCGACGTCTTTGAATCGCCTAGGCAAGGGCGAAGAAATGGGGGCGACCGTCGCATTTCTGGCTGGTCCGGGGGCAAGTTACATTACCGGCGCGGTCATCAAGGTCGATGGCGGCCTGACGAACGGGCTCTGAGCGATGCTGGAGGGCAAGGTCGCGATCATTACTGGCGCCGCAGCCGCCCGCGGGATCGGATTTGCGACCGCCCAAGTGCTGTCGGGATACGGTGCCAAGGTGGTTCTGGCGGACCTTGCGGAACCGGATGTGCCGGCGGGCGAGACACCTCAGTTGGAACAACGCGCGCATGAACTTCGCAATGGCGGCGCGGATGCCATCGCCTGCGCCGTGGATGTGACCCGCGACGACGAAATCGCAGCATGTGTGACGCAAGCCAACGAGACCCATGGCGGCGTCGACATTCTCTTCAACAACGCCGGGGTGACTGTTGGTTTCGGACCGTTTCTAGAAACCCCAATTGAGGCATGGGACCTGCAATTCCGGATCCACATCGCAGGCATTGTAGCCTTTTGCAAAGCGGTCATCCCGTCGATGCAGGTCCGCGGCGGCGGATCGATCATCAACACCTCATCGATCTGGGCGCTCAAGGCACACGAATACGCGAGCATCTACACCACAACCAAACTCGGGCTCATCGGCGTTACGAAGACGATCGCGGTAGAACACGGCCGCGACAATATCCGTTGTAACGCTGTGATGCCGGGACCCATCCGCACCGACATGCAGGATCGTCGCGTGGTACGCGATGCCGAGACCTTCGGGATCTCACAGGAAGAAGCGCGCGCGCGGATCGGTGCGCCGTTGGCCATGAAACGCGTCGGCGAGCCGCATGAGATCGGCGAGGTCGTGGCATTCCTCGCCAGCCCGATGGCAAGCTTCATAACCGGTGCCGCGATTCCCGTGGATGGCGGCAACATGGAAGGACTTTGATGGATGGAACTCCTTGGCTCTCCGACTTCGCCATTCGTCCGAAAGTGCCGCGTAGTCGCCCATGAAACCGGTCAGGCGGCTGACGTGAAGGTCACTTTTCTCGGACTGACCCCTGTTGCACCCAACGGGGCGGTAACCCGACAGAACCCATTGGACAAAGTTCCTGTCCTTCTGCTCGATGATGCGCCACCCATTTTTGACAGCCGGGTCATCGTTGAATACCTTGACGCTCAAAGCAGGCGGGGAAGGCTATTCCCCAACCTCGGCCCGGCGCGGTGGAGAGCATTGCGGTTGCAGACTCTTGGCGACGGGATCATGGATGCTGCCGTACTTGCACGATTCTACACTGTGACTGGCCCCGAAAAATATCACTGGCCTGAATTCATTGACGGCCAGATCAACAAGGTGACGCAGACTCTGGACGTTCTAGAATCCGAGGCGGGTGAAAATTGGCAAGACCTTACGATCGGCACTATCGCTGTCGCCTGCGCATTGGGGTATCTGGACTTCCGCTACTCTGCAACGCTCGATTGGCGCTCGGGGCGGAATACATTGGCGGCCTGGTACGCGACCTTTACCGGACGCGACTCGATGCGAGCAACCGAACATTACCAGCCTTGAAGTCCTGCAACGGAACAGCGCAACAGAAATTGCTCGGTCAGAACCTGGCTTGATATGGCGCATGACCGAAAATCTGCTGTTGGTTCGATCGCGCTCATGCTTGTGGCGAGCGCGATGTTTGCCGGAGTGACCGGACTTACCAAGATCGCTGGAAGTGCCGATACGCCGATGCTGTTGTTCACTGCTGCCGCGATGATTGGGTCAGGGGCAATGCTGACGGGACTCGCGCTTGTCTCCAGAAGGGCTGGAATCATGCTTCGCAAGGATGTCTTGATCTACAGCGCTGTTTCCGGCGGCTTGATGGTCGCTTATAACGCGATAAACTTCGTCAGCGTCGCCCATGTCGGCGCGTCTTTCGTGTCGCTCGCATTTATCCTGCCGACATTGCTCACCTATACCTTTGCCGTGGTGCTGGGGATGGACCGGCTGGTGCCGATGAAGATCCTGGCCGTCGCCTGCGGTGTCGCCGGCGGTGCCGTTCTGGCCGGAGCCAAGGCGGGAGCGGTTTCTGACGCCGATGCCGGCTGGGTGCTGCTCGCGATCTGCAATCCGGTGCTGATGGCCGTAAACAACATCTATCGGGCACGATACTGGCCGGCGGGGATGGGTCCGCTGCTGGCATCCGCACTCATGCTCGTTCTCGGCGGTCTGCTCTGCCTGCCCGCTGCAGCGCTGTTGGACAGCAATGCGTCCGGTTTGTTGCTGGACAATGCCCTGCTGATCCTCGTCGTGGTGACGGTCCTGTTTGCTCTGCAATATCCGGCGTTTCTGGGTGTCCAATACCTTTCTGGACCCGTGTTTCTCAGCCTCAGCGGTCCCCTGATTGGGGTGTTCGGGACAACCGGCGCTTTCTTCTTCCTAAGCGAAGCGGCTCCGCCGGGTTTGCTGCTCGCTGCCGTTTTGATGATTGGCGGTGTGTTGATTTTTCAGGTAGCGCTCCGCCGGGACGCCTAGCCGCGCGCGCTAAACTCTCTCTTGATTCCCAAGTTGTTCGGTAGCTGTTACAGAAATTCCTTCAGCGTTGTGCCGTAATGTTCAATCTGCGGAACCTCCACTAGCATGTGAGCGAACTTGTTCCACTCCTCCTGCACTTTTGGATTGGCAGCCCGGGCGCTGGCCTCCTCATCGTAGACCGTGATCACCTCGTATTTTCCCTCGACCTTGGGCATGATTGGACTCACCGTGCGCATACCCTTGGTGTCCTTGAAGGCGCGGCTCAGGACTTCACGCATCTCCCGGTGTGCCTTGTCAGTGTCGAACTCGGGTTGAAGTTGATAGATTATCTTGCGGATGAGCATGTCAGACGATGCCTCCTCGCTAGCCGAAAATCGTGTCCGGCAACCAAGTGATAATGCCCGGGAAAACGATGCAGATCGCCAGACCGAGGATCATAAGAAGGACAAACGGAATGATCGAACTGTAGATCTCGGTAAGTTTCACACTCTTCGGCGCGACGCCCTTCAGGTAGAACAGATTATAGCCGAAGGGAGGTGTCAGGAACCCGATCTCCATGTTGATGATGAAGAGTACACCAAACCAAATCGGGTCGAATCCCAGCGCCGTGACGATTGGCACCATGACTGGCACCGCAATCATGATGATGCCGGTCGTTTCGATCACCATCCCCATGATCAGCAGGATCAGCATCATCACCGCCAAGATCAGGTAGCGGTTCACCTCAAGCCCTAGCACCATTCCCTGGATCAGGTTCGCGGCGCCCATGGCGGTATAGAGCGTGGCAAATGCCGCAGCACCGATCACGATCCAGAAAATCAGGGAGGATACCATCAGCGTGTTGACCGCAGCTTCGTGGAACATTCTGAAGTTCAGACCGCGCTTGAATATCGCCGCCAGCATCGATCCGATCGCACCGACAGCGGCCGCCTCCGATACGCTGGCGACACCGGTCAGGATTGAGCCAAGAACGGCAAACACCAGCCCAATTGGGAAGATCAGTCCTGTAAGTGAGCGGAGCTTTTCCGGCCATGAGACCAGTTCTTCCTTGGGCAAGCCTGGCGCAATTTCCGGGTTCATTCGTGCGCGGACAATGATGTAGATCAGGAACAGGACCACCAGCAGCAATCCCGGCCCGACACCGCCGGCATAGAGTCGGCCGACCGAAACCTGAGCGATGACCCCGTAGATGATCATCGTTACCGAGGGCGGTATGAGAATGCCAAGCGAACCGCCCGCGGCAATCGAGCCAAGGGCCAGCTTGGTGTTGTAACCCCGGGACAACATGGCGGGAAGCGCTAGAATGCCCATCGAAACTGTGGCCGCGCCAGAAACGCCGGCCATGGCGGCGAAGATCATGCAGATTAGCACCGTGCCCGCGGCCAGGCCGCCGGGGCGTGAGCCGGCAAATTTGCTCATGGTCTGGTATAGGTCGTCGGCGATCTTGGACCGTTCCAGCATGTTGGCCATGAATACGAACAGGGGAACCGCCAGCAACTCGAACGCCGAAGCCATCCCGTAGGACTTCAGGACCAGCATATTCAGCGCGTTTGGTCCCCAGAAGAGATAGACCAGAATCGCGCTCAGACCACCCAAAGCCACGGCGATCGGAATTCCGATCCCCAGAAAGAGGAACATGCACCCGAAGAAGATTAGAGAGAATTCGATCGCACCCATCAGCCTGCGGCCTCCACGCTTTCCTCGCTGTCGATCGCGTTCGGATCGATCAGGCGGATTGCGGATCTAATCGCACGGGAAACCCAGGCGAGCGTGATTAGGATCATGCCAATCGGAACGACGAGCTTTGCAGGCCAGACCCTCCCCTTCCACGTTCCGTTCGCCGACGTTTCGCCCATACCGTAGGATCTCAGCCCAAGGTCGAAGCCCTTGTCGATAATGACATAAGCAAAGGCCGCCATGAGTGCCGACCCGATAAAGAGATCGATGGCGGCCTGCACGCGAACGGGAAATTTCTGATAGGCGACATCGACCCGAACAAAGTAACCTCTCTGAAGCGCCCATGCGCCTCCAAGGAAGATGTAGAAAACCTGCGTCCAACCACTGACATCGTGCACCCATGTCGTGGGGTGATTGAAAGCAGTGCGCATGACCACTTCGTAGGCAATGATGCCCATGATCAGATAGACGAGATATGCGACGACAATTCCGACCCGCGAATTGATCCAGTCAATTACAGATGAGATCTTCAGGAGTATCTGCATTCCTACGGCTCCCTCGGTATCCGGTCCGGGTGGGGCGAATCCGAAAGTGGAGTCCCCTCGGCCCTTCAATTCCGTTTCTCGTTGGAATTCTTCGCGCGAGTGCCGGGAAATGCAAGTCTCCGGGCGAGTTAAGCAAGTACCCGGTATGTGCGTGAGTCGGCGGCCGGTCCTCCCGACCGCCGGCAATTCAGAACGTTCAACGCCCCAGTTCGGTCAAGAACTCCTGGAGAAGAGCAACCGCACGCGCGGTGCGCTCGTCATGCTCGCCGTACTTGGCCCAAATGGCACGAACCTTTTGTTGCATGGAGGCCCATTCGTCAGCCGGGATCGTAGTGAATTCCATCCCCGCTGCCTCGAGTTCCGCCCGAGCCGGGCCGCGCGACAGAGCTGTCAGGGTCAGGTACTTCATCGACGCAAGGCGCGCAGCGCCTTCGATGATCGCCTGTATGTCTGAGGGCATCGAATCCCAAGTGGCCTGATTGATCAGTATGTGGTTGTTCGGAGCAGGCATCGGCGCCGGCTTGATGTAGTATTTGCCGACCTCGTGCAGGCCCTGAGCCAGGTTCTGCGATTCGTCGCCCCAACGCACGGCGTCAACAACGCCGGTTGCCAGTGCGGTGTAAATCTCGGCACCGCCGATATTCACGGCCTCGGCGCCCAGCGCCTGGAACCACTCGGCCTCAATGCCGAAACCGCGGATCTTCTTGCCCGCAAAGTCGGCTTCGGAGTTCAGCGGTACCTTGGACACCAGTTCCCACGGCGAACCGAGGTTCGGTGCCACGTAGTGTACACCTTGCTCGGCATAGGCTTCGCGTACGATGTCGATGAAGCCCTTTTCATAGAAGAACGCGTTGCGCTCCCATGCGCTCGCCTCGGCGCCTGGAAGGCCGGACTCCATGGTCGCCAGTGGTCCCATTTTGCCGGCGAAGTAGCCGCCGGTGGTCAGGCCCATTTCAACGATTCCGGTTGAGACAGCTTCCAAGCCTTCGGACGGCGGGAACAGTGCGCTAACCGGAAAAAGTTGGATCTCGACGCGGCCGCCCGTCATGGCCCTGACGTTTTCGACGAATTCCTCGAGAGCGATATAGGGCGTCAGCCCCGGCCCCGTGTTGGCCTGCATGCGTAGATTGAAATCGGCGGCATTTGCCGGCGCGGTCACGCCAAACATGGCAATCGCAGCGCCGGCGACTGCCCCAAGCGTCGACCTTCTGGTAAGCTCAAGAGCCTTGAATTTCATGATCTTCCTCCTGTTGCGGGACCGCAGATAAAAGGTGTGCGATCCTAGGGATTTGTGCTTCCCATTCGAGGGAGAGCCACTGGTGGCTGCAGACCCTCACCGCATTCCGAAGCGCGCGAACGCAAGCAACCGCATGGTCACAGCATAAGGTTGCGGTTCGGGAAGGGCTTATAAAAAAGCGCCTCTGGCCTCTCATTTTAACTTATACTTGCCACTTTCATTGTTTCTTTTCATGGCCATAGCTCGTAGATTGGGCTCAAGGGCGGTTGCGATCGAATTCTGAAGGAAAGGAAGAGTTCAATTCATGGGACGATTTTTTGCGCCGAATTCTGGCAGTGAAGCGAAGATCTGAGGTGCCGGACCGTGAACCTCCGACAGTTAGAGATCTTTGGTGCAGTTATGACTACCGGAACCACGGTAGGTGCGGCGAACTTGCTGAACGTGTCACAACCGGCCGTCAGCCAGATGATCCTCCACATGGAAGATCAATTGAAGTTCCAACTCTTCCACAGGCACCGTGGCCGCCTCGTGCCGACGCAAGAGGCGAAACTCCTCTACGAGAAGGCACAGCGGGTTTTCGAGGCGTTCGATTCGACGAAATTCGTCGTTGAGCAGATCAAGGGCAATTTGATCGGCGAACTGAGAGTGGTCTGCACGCCCGCCTTGGGAAACGCCGTGCTGCCATTGGCGATCGCGCGATTCCGGGAGGCGCGGCCCGACGTAAAGGTCAGCCTCGAAATTGGATCTCTAGACTATGTCTTCAACTCTATAGAAACCGGCAAGGCCGATTTGGGCATTCACTTTTCGCCGAATGAACACCCTTTGTTTCATCGGGTAAATTTGGGTGACGTCAGCATGGTTTGCGTTCTGCCTAAGGATCATCCCTTGGCGAAAAAGGACGTGATTGAGCCAACGGACCTTTGGGACCAGCCGTTCATCTCTGCCAGCCCCGCCGATCCGGTCGGTGCCGTCATCCGGAACGCATTCAAGCAGTCCAACATCGATCTCGAACTCGCAGTGGAGGTTCGATACCACTATACGTCGCGAGATCTGGTAGCGCTCAATCAGGGGGTCGCACTGGTCGAATCCTATTTGCTTCTGACAGCACACCGATATCCGGAATTGGCTTTTCGTGCATTCCGTCCACAGATCGTTACAAGCGCCGAAGCGATATACCTAAAGGGTCAACCGCTAAGCGCGATTGCGCAGTTGTTCCTTGAGGATCTCAAGGCCACCTGTGACGGCATTCTTGAACACGAGGAGGCTCGCATTCACACTAGGGCCGACCACGACCGCACAAGTCTCGTCAAAGACTGATTTTGCCATTCTGGGCGAAGTGACCGCATATGCCCCGTTGTTTGCGATGCTGCTGCCGGGCCGCTTCCTGCAGCGCATCATCGGCACCCGATTGCGGCAAGTTCAAATTATGGATTAAAATTCGATGTCTTGACGCACTGTATTAGTTCAACTTGTAGACTGGCCTTTATTCGATATTCGACCTCTCGGACGTGCTCGGCAAGAATCGAATGCAACGAACAGCGAAGCGTCCTTCGGGGTTTGGCGGTTTTGCCGCCCTGATGCGACGACCAATTTTGCACGGGGGTCACATGCATCGAATTGGCATCGATATCGGCGGAACGTTCACCGACATCGCCGGATTCATTAACGGCAAGATGTACTACGCTAAGGCACCATCGTCCCCGGACATCGTTGAGGGCGTGGTCGGCGGAGTGAAGATGATGCTGGAAAAGACCGGCGTCGACCCGCTGCGCGACGATGTCGAAATCGTTCACGTCCACGGCACAACCATCGCCACCAATGCCTTGTTGGAACGTAAGGGGGCCCGTCTGGGACTGCTGACTACCGAAGGGCACCGGGATGCGCTGGAGATGGGCCGGATGAAACGCAGCAATCTCTACGACATGCATGCAGGGCCCGAGACCCCAGGTTTTTTGGCACGCGGCCGCTACCGGATCGGCATCCGTGAGCGGATTGACGGAAGGGGCAATGTCATCACGCCGCTGGACGAGGTCCAGGTGGTCGAGGAAGTCCGGCGCCTTATCGACATGTTCCAGATCGAGGCATTGGCGGTGTGTTTCCTGAATGCTTACATCAACAACCAGCACGAAGAGCGCGTAGACCAGATTCTGGCCGAAGCATTCCCCGAACTCATGGTGTCGCTGTCTTCGCGCGTCAATCCGACCTTTCGCGAATATGAGAGGGTCTGCGCCACGGCGTTCGACGCCTATGTGCGCCCAAAGGTCGAACACTACGTGAAACAACTCGAAGGCGGGCTAGCGTACGAGGGGGATGGTGCAAGGCTGCACCTGATGCAATCCGGCGGCGGCATCGCCTCGGCCGAAATGACTGTAGCAAAGCCGGTGTCGATGTTCCTCTCAGGTCCCGCAGCGGGAGTAATCGCCACGCGCTATGTGGGCGAGATGTCAGGACGCGGCGATCTTGTCGGATTTGATGTCGGCGGGACCTCGACCGACGTCTGCCTCATTCGCGACGGCAAGGCGCAGATCACCCGCGAAGGCCGCATCGGGACGTACCCCTTGCGGGTGCCAATGGTAGACATGGCCACGATTGGTTCTGGCGGCGGCTCGATCGCCTGGATCGACGAAGGCGGCGGTCTGCATGTAGGACCCAAAAGCGCGGGCTCGCACCCCGGACCCGCATGCTACGACCGCGGCGGCGACAAACCGACTTTGTCGGACGCGATTATTGTACTTGGCTACCTGAACCCGGAATATTTCGCCGACGGGGTCTTCGACTTGCGCCCTGACCTAGCCGAGAAAGCGCTGACAGAGCTAGGCGAAAAGCTAGGCATGAGCGCGGTCGAGGCAGCTGCAGGGGTTTACCGCATTCCGGTCAGCCAGATGGCCGAGGCAATCAAGCTTGTCACGATCAAGCGCGGCATCGACCCACGCGAATTGACGATGGTGTCCTTCGGCGGCGGCGGCGGGGTCTTCGCTCCAGCGGTTGCACAGGAGATCGGAATCAAGGAGGTTCTTGTTCCGCGTTCGCCCGGGACGCTTTCGGCCTTTGGCATGCTGGTGGCCGATTTTGAAACCGATAGCGTGCGCACATTCTTCATCCGCGATACTGCAAAGGCGGACTGTGCCTTTGTCGAGAGGGAGTTTCGCAAGCTCGAATCCCGGGGTAACGAGACACTCGCCCGCGAGGGCCTAAAAGGCGAAAAGGTCCTTCACCGTCGCACTGCCGAGATGCGGTACGAGGGTCAAGGTTACGAGTTGGAAGTTCCGCTGGGGTCTGTCTTCGACGAGCAAGGACGCGCAGACGCCGTCGAAACCTTCAATCAGGTCCACAATGAAGTGTTTGGTCATTTCAACCCGGATCGAACCGTAGAACTGGTGAACCTGCGCCTGGTTAGCTATCAGCCAGCCGGAACGCTCCCCACCGAAGCCGTGGCGGGCGCACTGCCCGACGGATCGGTCGAGGTCAAACCGACCGGCATCTGCAAGGCCACGTTTCCGGAATTGGGCGCTGTCGACACGCCCAGATACCGACGGATGGGACTCCCGGTGGGATGCAAGGTCCAAGGTCCGGCGCTATTCGATCAGTCGGACACAACCGTCGTGATCAGCAAAGGCCAGGAAGCGACGATCGACGCGGTCGGCAACATGATCATTCGCTGCTGAGGTCGAAAGGCAAATCCATGCTCAAGCGTAATGTCGACCCGATCACCATAGAAGTTGTCCGCAACCGTTTGGAATCCATCGCCAACGCGATGCAGTACACCCTGCTGCGGTCGGCGGTGGCCGTGATCGTGAAAGAAGGCGAGGACTGTTCCTGCGGCATTTTCAAGCCAAACGGCGAGACGATCACCCAGGCGCGCGCCTGCCCGATCCATCTGACGACGATGAGACCGGGAATTGGGATCATCACCCAGGAGTTCCCGATGGAGGACATGAAGCCGGGCGACACATTCATTCTGAATGATCCCTATCATGGCGGCGGTCACTTGCCCGACATCCTAATGGCCGCACCGATATTCGTGGAAGGAAAGGAGCTGCCGATCGCCTTCGCAGGGGCGCTGTCGCATCACGAAGATGTGGGCGGGCAGGAACCCGGCTCGATGTCGGCAAACACGACCGAGCTTTATCAGGAAGGCCTGATCATACCGCCAGTTCCGTGGACGAAGGAAGGCAAACCCGTCAAGACGAGCTTCGACTTCGTGCGTTACAATGTTCGAATTCCCAACACTGTGCTCGGCGATCTCGAGGCGCAGCTTGCTGCCTGTCTGGTGGGTGTCAGGGGTTTCCAGGAAATGGTCCAGAACATGGGCATCAATACGGTTGAAACCTCGGTCGACATTCTCTTCGACCAAGCCGAAGCACGGATGCGTGCCGAATTGTCCAAGTTGAAGGACGGCGTCTATGAGTTCGAGGATTGGGTTGACAACAAGTCTCGCGATCTGCCGCGCCTGACCGTCAAATGCCGAGTCGAAGTCAAAGGTAACGACATCATTGTCGATTTTGCCGGCACCGCGCCACAGCAGAAGGCTCCGGTCAATGTCAATCTGGCGGGTGCCGAGTCCGGCGCGCATACCACGATCAAGGGGATGACCGATCCGAATCTGCCGCTCAACGAAGGCGCCGTAAAGCCGATATCCGTCAGGGCCCCAGAGGGCAGCCTCTTCAACCCGCTCCGCCCCGCACCTCTCGCGCTGCGCGGCCAGATCGCACAGCGGGCCTACGACGTGGTGCAGGGTGCGCTTATACAAGCTGTCAGCCCAAGCGAAGCCGTCGCCTGCCCGTCCAGCGGCAACATGGTGACGTCGTTCAGCGGCCAGGACGACAATGGTGACATCTATGGGTCAACCGACCTGACGACCGGCGGTGTCGGTGCACGCGCGGATTGCGATGGGTTGGACCACATGGAGCATGGTTTCACCAACGTTCGGACGACGCCCACAGAGGCTTGGGAATCCCGCTATCCGATTCGGGTCCGCGACCACGAATTGCGCATGGATTCAGGCGGGCCAGGCAAATTTCGCGGCGGGCTCGGCATCCGTCGCTCGTTCGAGATCCTGAGTGGTCCGGTGCGCAGTTGCCATCGCCATGACAGGTCGCTGTCCAGTTCCTGGGGCATCTTTGGCGGCAAACCTGGCGCCCGTTGGCGCTCCTATATCGAGCGCGTGGATGGCACGATTGAGCATTTGCATTCGAAGGAGGTTATCGAGCTGCAAACCGGGGATGTGTTCGTTCGGGAAACTGGCGGTGGCGGTGGTTATGGCGACCCGCTGGAGCGCGACCCCGAGCTGGTCGTGGACGACGTGCTGGACCGCAAGGTGTCGGTGGCGGCAGCACGCGCGGACTATGGCGTCGTGCTGAGCGCAGATGGAGTCAGTTACGACGCGGCCGCAACCAATGCGCTGCGCGCTCGGATGACGGTCGAGCGCGGTCCCGTTTCCTGGACCTATGATTTCGGCGACGATGGGCGCCGCTGAGCTCCTGCCGCCCTGCGGATGCGTCAGCGCGGAATTCGCTTTGCGATGAGGAGGTGGACCTTGTCGCGCAGCTATTTCGCTTCATCCGCGCAGCTTAACCCGCCGACGCTGACCCGGGAACCAAGGCACCACCACAACCTCGGATGCCCATACGCGGGCGTCTTCACGTCCAATTCTAAGACGAAATCTTGGGCGGCCCTGTACGAGATCGTTTGGTGACCGAACTGCTTGATTGGCGCCAACTTGGAATTTAGATTGCTGCTGCTGTCACGCAAATCAGATTCCATCAACTCGACCCGGCGGGTGGAGTTGCCTGAGATCCAGAGGGCGCCAATCCGGATCAGCTCATCCATTCCGAAGATCAGAACATTGGCCGGAGGACATGAGGAAAATGCGTTCGGCTTGTACCAGACGAGCATCGCGCCTGCGATGCCCCCCGGAACGACCGTCAGCAGGCGTCTGCCCTGCGAGACTGAAACCGTCGCGATCACGGTTTTGTCCTTTGCACCCTGCTCGCGTTTCACTCAGATACCCCGTTTCATCCTAAGCCACGCCCAGCGACGCTACCGGCAAAACAGATTGATGACGAGACTGCCCAATGCGTCGATTGACCGCATTGCACCGGAAAAAAAACATTGGTCCACATTGCCACTTGGATCGGACAGATACAGCCTGTTGCCTCCCCAAAATCGCCCTTTCCAGGGCGCAATTCCCAGCGCAACCCCATCACCGTCGATACTCGCGTGGCAACAGATATGGTGAGACCGGTGATCGGCCAAGATGGGAACCCGGCTGCAGCGATCGCGTTCATGCTGGCGGGGGCGGTTTCCTTCGGCGTCATGGATGGATTGACCAAAATGGTGGTGGATACCGTGCCGGTTCCTTTCATTCTTTGGATGAGGTATGCCGTAGTCGTGGCCTTACTGCTTGCCGTACGCCCCGCCTGGACATGGACCTGCCTGCGGCGCGTCACGCAGCCGACGATACTAGCCCTGCGCGGGTTAATGCCGGTAATGTCGAGTGCGGCCGGGATCCTGGCCCTGGCGCATATGACGGTCGCCGACGTGACGGCCCTGATGTTCACAACCCCGCTCGTCGCCACGGCGCTGTCGCTTCCGCTCCTTGGCGAACGCGTCGGTAGGGTCCGATGGTGTGCAGTCCTCATGGGGTTTGGCGGCGTGCTGCTCGTGGCGCAACCTGGTTCCAGCGCCTCCGCATACGCTTTGCTCGCGCTTTTGGCAGCCTTGATCCTAGCACTATACCAGATCCTGACGCGCACCTTGCGGGGCTCGTTCGACGCCAACTCAATGCTTGTCTATATGTTGGTAACAGGCCTCTTGGCCACGTCGGCGATAGTGCCGTTCTTTTGGGACAGACCGACGCAATTTGAACTGAGCATCATAGCGGGATCGGGCGTTCTCTACGCCTTGGCACATTTGTGTGTGACACGCGCCTTTACATTGGTCGAAGCCGCCCGGGTCACGCCTTTCGCCTATGTGCAAATTGTCGCCGCGAGTGGCTTTGCCTATCTTGCTTATTCCGAGATTCCCAACCTTTTGGGTCTTGCCGGCACTGCTGTCATAATGGGCTCTGGGATTGCCATTTGGTTCTTCGAGCAGAGCACAAGGAATTGATCCAACTCCACGGCGGCGTGGCCCATCACCAGTTTGGTCAGACCCTCGGGTGTGCAGGAATTGAGGATTGCAGAAAATACTGCGTCCATGGAAATTGGAAGTGTCCTGTTCAGCCCTCCCCGGGAACGGACAATCCCTTGGCTGAGGATCCCCCTCCTTGCGACCGCAGCCTTTCGGCATGCCACGACGACCGTGCCGTCAACGCATAAGCACTTTAGGTTTGGCCCGTCCGACAAGACGTTGAAGACACATTCAAAACCGCCCTGCGACGGACGCGATTGAAAGCGCTGTTCCAGTTGCCGAAGCGCTCCGGCATGTCGCGCCTGGTCGATCCCGTCCGGGTCCGCTTGAGTACCATCGATTGTCCGCCGCGGTGGTGCCGAGATCGGCCGCCTAGCAAGGCAGCATGTGCCCGGCACTCACCCAAATGGAGTCGGTCAGCGCCCGCCTGTCTGCATTCGTCTGAAACCTGCTCGTTTGCCAGCACCGCCGTTCCGGCGGAAATTGGTACAGAAAAGGCGGCGCTTCGCTCGATGCACATTCCGATTGTCAATGGGCCCACGGGATCTCTCAGCAATTCCCGGTAGCCTGATCGTCGGCCTCGCAACGGTCGTTTCAAGCGGACGGCGTGGCAGGGCCGTTTCCGGCGCGCACGACTGATGGCCGGGTGACATCTGCCCGGGTTCTGAACATTCGGCGAAGGGCGGGATCGGGGTCGGTCGAGCGTGGCCGGAGCGGGTCGGCGGCTACGGTCCGTCGGGGAGCATGTCAGCGAGTTCGGGCTTCTTCATGTCCCCCGACATGGCGAGATAGAAGGTCCGCCAGTCCGGGATGCTGAACGTCTGGAACAGGCTGCGCATCCTGTTCCAGAGGTAGAGGATGCGCTTCTGGTGTTCGCGCGCCTTCCGGAACAGCGGGCAGCAATGCTGCTGCACCTGGTCGATCAGGAAGGCGAGCATGGCGAGCGTCGCGAAGACGTCCGCAAGGTGGTTTTCCCCATGCCCGAAGTTGTGCTCGAACCTGTATGCGTCCCGCGCCTTCAGTGTTTGGAACGTCTCGTTCTCGATGGCCCATCTGCGGCGGGCGGCTCGCATGACGGGCATCACCGTCTCCCGGTCCAGCGGGAGGTCGGTGACCCACGAGAACCTTTGCGTCTTTCCCTTCGTGTCGGTCTCCTCGCATTTCAGCATGTTGACCTTCAGGTCGAAGTTCGCGTCGTTGAGCGGCAGCCCGTTGTCCCACTCGAAGCGGTGCGCCGTGCCGGTCTTCCTGTCGCGTCTCTCCCATGTCTCCTTCGTCTCGCTGGCCTCGAACCAGCTGAACAGCAGGTCGTGGTCGCCCGGCTTCGCGCCGAGGATGAAGCGGAAGTCCTTCTCTTCAAGGAGGTTGATGTGCG
>JAJDVJ010000194.1 GCA_022826205.1 Silicimonas sp.
CGCCCCGCCTGAGTCGAAACGGCGGCTGGAAGCCTCCGCAATGCGCCAACGACAACCGGCCGGTGGTGAGAATCGCGCTTGCGGCATGATTCGCGAAGAACATCAAGAATACGAAAAGTGAACCATACGAGAATCGCACCCAAACGCATCGACAGGCTTGACATTCACGTCTGAATAACGACCTGAACCGGGGCATGGTCGTCGATCGCGTTCAGGCATTCGACGTGATCATCTTGCCGCTCTTCGAAACCAAGGACACGTGCGCCAGGGCAGCGCGCAAGATCAGGACGAGGACCATGCGCTCAATGCTCGGTTTTGCGTGCTACGACTTTAGCGGACTCGAGTAGGCGTCCACCCCGTAAAGGCTCGCGATGTGCCGACGCACCGCATCGAAGCGCATCAGCGGAACCGTCTCGGCCATGACGCTCGCCAGCCCCGGCGTGATGGCGCTTCCCTCCAGACCCAGTGCCCGGTTCGGCGGAAAGTGTCCCTTGCCGCGCGACCGGCAACGGAAGTACGTACGCTCAACCTCGACCCGGCAGAGCCGGGTTAGGAACGAATTCCCCGTCGCCGGATGCCGGCGAATTGGCTTGCCGCAGCTCTCGCACTCTGGCGTCGGTAGCATGCCGTCGAGCTGCTCCAGAAGCAGCTTCAGCGCCGCCGCGCCGCCGCCAAGAGAGCGGTCGCGGAGCGCCCGCTCCACCCCGTCAGGATCGGGAAGGCCCGACGCGAGTTCCGCCGCCAGCCTCGGAAGCTGCGGCCAGGACTCCGCCGGAAACGGCCATCAGAAGCGCCGGAAACGGCTCGTCCTCCGTGACCTCCAGGCTCCGCACTTCGTCGCCCTCGATCCAGTACCAGGTTTGCCCGACCTCGTACAGCCGGACCACGGCTGCGCCCTCCTCGGCCAAGCATACCAGATACGCCACAGCGTCCTGATGCTGATGCCCGCGATTCCCCGTGTCTTGCGCGATGGTCCGCGCTCCCTGCCTCGTTGCCTCTGGATGCGCGTCCTTCGTCGGTTTCCCCGGCCGTCCTCCGACACGCATCTACGCAAGTGCAGCAAGCCCGATTCGCAACCATCAACCAACTTGGGCCACACTCCACCCGCGTTCTTGAAACCTAGAATTGACACCTCTACTTCTGCAATGAGGCTCGGACAACCGGGCTAAGTTTTCGAATTGCTAAATTGACGGCTGAGATGTTCGAGGAGCCGGCAGCGTGGGGAGCGGCGATTAGTTTTGTCGCGATGCTTGTGTCAGCGGCATTCGCCTTCTTCGCTGGAAATGCCGCAAAGCAGAGTTTGAAAAATCAGGACAAGTTGGTTCGCATGGAGCGGTTCCGCCTCGAACAGGAACAGCGCGAGCGAGTAAGATCTTGGGGTGATGCAGTTGTGGGCGCGATGCAAGCAGCCATTGACTGCGCGGAATTCCCCCAGGGCGACGGAATTCGGGAGGCGGCTAGGATCGAACTGGCCGGCAAGCTCTCGGAGTTCACCGACCGGGGCGGTGGTTGTTCGAGAACGTGAAGGACACGCGGCACGGGAACTGGAAAGTAGGCGCGTTCCAAGGGTTCCGGCCGAAAGTTCTCGACACTGCCGCACGATCAAGCAACCAACGCAACATTCAGGCTTGAACAATCCGGGAACATCGCGTAGGCTCCGTCACGTGGATGGCAACGACGCGTCTGTCAGGACGCGTGAAGGCCACGACGCAATCCATGCCGCACCGGATGCAAGGAGGACGCCATGAACGACATGAGCGGATGCCCGGAGGGCCTTGCAGGGCCCGGATTCCCTCGAACCCGGCACCGGCCGCCGTTGCCGGGTCTGCGGCGCGAGACGCGAATCCTCGCCCGTCGCCCGAGAACGAACGCCGCTTCGACGGCCTCCGGAAGGGCGTGCTGTCCGTGACGTTGGATCCGGAGTCGGTTTCAGGCGACGAGGCCCTGTCGCCGTACTGGAACGCGCGCTGCGCGGAGAGGCAGTCCATGTGGTGGCTGCCGCACCGTACAGTGTCACGAGGCGAGGCTGGCCGTCCGTCGGACGCGTCGTCGAACTTTCGGGAGGAAGCATCGAGCTTCTGGAAGAGGACGATCCTTCCGGCCGGTTCGGCGTCCGCCGCCTCGTTGCGTTTGTCGCTTCCTTCCGCAACTCCCGCAATGGCAAGAGCTCTGGTCAAGGCCACGAGAAGGATCAGGGCCTACCCGAAGGACCCGGAACTGCTGCATGAGCTGGTCCGCCAGCAGCGCCGCGCCTACAACCTCGCCGTCGCCTGCTTCCGGGAGGTCGATGATGGCCTCGTGGACCCGAGGGACCCCGATCTCAAGCAGACCGCCCTGCGCGCCACGATCCGCGACTTCGTGCGCTCGGAGGTCCAGGAGCGCGGCGGAACCTTCCGCTCAGCCGACTGCGACGAGGCGGTCAACGCGGCGTTCAGGTCCCGCGACGCGGTCATTGGTTGTTGGCGGGCGTCGATTTCACCGGGTCGCTGTCAGTGAGGCCCATTGGCTTACCTTCATGAGTTCGGAAGTTGAGCTTGTCTCCTTTATGCATTTGGACGCAGATTGTGCACCGAAACAAGTATGCACATGACGCGCCCGAACATTCTCTTCTTCATGTCCGACAACCAGCCGGCAGACTTGCTGGGCTGCAGTGGCAATGATGAAGTTCGCACTCCGCATATCGACCAGTTGGCCGAACGTGGGACCCGTTTCACAAACGCATTCTGCGTGAACGCCATGTGCTCTCCTTGCCGCGCTTCGGTTCTGACCGGACTGATGCCCAGCCAGCACGGCATCCATAACTGGCTTGACGACAGGCTCATCGGCCACTGGCCAGAGAACTGGTCCGCGATCGCGGAATTCGCCAACATCCCGTCAATCATCAGGCAGGCGGGCTATGCAACCGCAATGATCGGGAAGTTCCATCTTGGGGCGCCGTACGTGCCGCAGCTGGACTTTGATCACTGGGTCACTTTTCCACACGGCCACACGACCAGCTTCTACGGCAACGAGGTCATCGATCAGGGCGCGCGATACAGGTTTGCCGGCCATACGGTCGATTTCTTCACCGACAAGACCATCGAGTTTCTGGAGCATCAGGCCGACCAGGACGAACCGTTCTTCGCGTTCGTACCCTACAACGGGCCCTACGGGCATTGGCCGGCGATCCGAGGCCGTGCCGACAACGAGTTTGCTGACCACTATGACGAAGCGGACATGCATTCGATCCCGCGAGAGGGCATCTCAAGCAAGGTGCTCGACCGGTTTGGGCTGCGCGTGATGGAAGGCGGCCTGCGCGAGCAATTCAAGGGTCCGCTGCTCTTGCCGAACAATGTTGAGTCGCTTCGGAACTACTTCAGCCAGGTCAGCTTGATCGACGACGGGGTAGGGCGCATTCTTGCGGCACTTGAGCGGCTCGGGCTCGACCGGAACACGGTGGTAATCTATACTTCGGACCACGGGTTTTCGCTCGGGCACAACGGAATTTGGGGGCACGGTGCCGCGAGTTTTCCGGCGAGCGCCCATCGAGCTTCGTACCAGATTCCGCTGATCATGGCTGGAGGCCCCATTGCCGAAGCGTCGGTGTGCGATGAACTGGTCAGCCAGATCGACCTGTTTCCGACGTTGGCAGCGATGGCCGGCGCGACCGACGCGCGACCAAGCCTGCCAAGCAGCGCCCGTGATCTGGGTCCTGCGCTTCGGGGTGAAGTACAGGGTCGGCCTGACGCGATCTTCTTCGAGCAGGAGGAGACGCGCGCTATCCGGACCCGCGAATGGCTCTATGCGATGCGGTTTCAAGGCGCAGCGTCCTATCCAATGAACGACGAATTGTACTACTTGGCCAATGATCCCTTGGAACGGACGAACCTGATCGAACTCCCGGAGCATTCGGCAACAGCCGAAGACCTTCGCGAGCGAATTTCATCGTTCTTCGATACCTACTCCGAGCCAAGGTTCGATCTTTGGCGGGGCGGCAGTGCCAAGTCCAACGTGACCTATGACAAGCTGTGGAAGGACGCTTGGGGAGAAGATTGGGTGCCGGAATTCTCTGCAGCATGACGAAAGTCAGGAGACGCCCGCCCAGAGGCTGGATCAAGGGCCGCCAACACCCTTTCAACTACGCGTGCCTTGATGGCCCGTCGTGTCCTCGACGGGATCCAAGTCCTGCTGTCGGGAGGTAGTGCCGTGACTTCAGATCGGACCGTCGCTCTCAGGTTCTGTCGGTGGCTGCCGAAGGGCCATTGAGCCATGCGCCGCTTGGAGCCCAGTGATCTATTGCTCGCTCGTTGGCCATTCTGCCCTGGCGGAACGAAACGGGGCGGCTTGTCTTCGCCAGACCGGGCCCCGCCCATCCAGTGCAACTGGAAAGGCGACGCGACACGCAGGGCCCCAATGCGTCATCTCCGCCAATTCGGTGGCGCAAGTCTCGCTTGACGTCGGGGCAATCGGATTCCGAACGCCATTGGAAATCAGCAGGTGAGCCGTTCGCGCCAGCGACAGCCTGGCAGATCTGGCACGTCCGTCAGCCCTTTGCAGGCGCAAGGCACGTAGTACGGCGGCGGCCATCAAATAGCCGGTACCATGATCCAGGGCCTGGATCGGCAATTGCACCGGTCTGTCCGCGCCAAAGCGCTTCATACCCTCTTTTGCAAGGCCCGAATTGACCTGCACGATGGTGTCGAAGCCACGCCGATCCCGCCATGGTCCCGTCCGGCCATATGCCGACAGCGACACGTCAATGATGTCGGGATTGATCTCGCGACGGCGGCTGTCGTCATATCCGAGCCGATCAAGTGCGCCGGGGCGGTAGCCATGTACGACCACATGCGCCTCGGACAACAAGGATTCAAAGCGCGTCCGGTCGTTCGCCTCGTTCAGATCGAGACTCGCGCAGGCCTTGCCAAGCGTCATCTCGGGTTCGAGCCCGTCCTCTCGCCAGTCGGGAGGATCGATTCGGAGCACGCTGGCACCGAACCCAGCAAGAAAGCGCGTGGCGACTGGCCCCGCGAGAACTCGCGTCAAGTCGAGAACTCGCAGCCCGTCAAGGCTGCCTACGAAAGCTGGCAAACGGGAATTGGACCCCGGACTATCGTTCCAGTGGATCAATGGCTCATTGGCCACGGCCCGTCCCTGTGGATGTGCTGCCCAAGCAGACAGATCGTTCATGGCGGCAGCTACGCCACCGGCCTCAACAATTTCCTGTTCTAGATCGAGGCGATTCCATGACAGCACCTTTCGGGCCACGTCGTCGCGACCCGCGTCCGCTTCAAGCACGCGACGCGCGGCTGACAGGTGTTGCGGCACGTTTGTATGGAGCCGGATCCAACCATCCTTTGTCCGGTAGTTTCCGGCAACGGGGTCCCATGCTTCCGGCAAGTCCCATTTCTGCGGCTTCAGCGTCATGCCGCACCAAAGCTCGGCTCGCCGTCGGTCGATGGAGACCTCTGAAGCGTCAACCAGCGCAGCCAGCTGTTGCGCAGCGGCCGTCACGGTAGCAAGCGCCAGACCCGAGACATCGACGATGGAAGTCAGTTGAAACACGCCTTCATACGCGACGTCGACGGGCATCGTCCCGTTCAGCCTCAATGCCTCGGAGATTTGTTCGCCGAACCAGTTGTTTCCTGGTGCATTCATTGCTCGCCCCCGTGACCGATCGGCGAATCGCCGAATGCAGCCTTGTCACTCGATTTCAATTGCGCGTTCTGCTTGAGTCCAACCTGGACAGGCCATGCTCATTGATTCGGGTCGCCAAGCTTGCTTCGCTGCGTGACGCAAGACGCAAGATACGGACACCGCGCAGCTGCCAGACCTTGCCGGCCAGTTGCCCGAGCGGTGAATCGGCATGCCTCGGCAATTGCCGTTCCGGGGCGTCGAAGACCCGGCTGACATGGTCATCAAGAAATCCTGCACTGGCCCCAGAACCAACTTACAGTATTCCGCGAAGGGCCTTGATGTGGTCAACGCCCATGCCGCAACAGCCGCCAATGACCTGCACGCCTCGTCCTAGCCATGATTGCGCATGGTTCGCATAGGTATCCGGCTGAATGGTGTTGTCGAAAATGCAGACGTGACCTTCCCATCGTGCCGAATGCGCATAGACC